>CAZPEE010000117.1:0-2602 GCA_964585525.1 uncultured Cocleimonas sp. | reverse complement strand
GCAAGTACGCCAAGCAAACAAATTGATATTAGCCGTACTGGCCGGGTTAAAAGTTGTAAAGCGGGTACATCAGGCGGTTGCTGATGATCGTGAAAGGATTACCTTAATTCACGTGGTAACACAAACGAGACATTCTCCACAATACCCTGGTCATCTGGCAACACACTAGCGCCCATACTTTGCAGTTTTTCGGTGACTTGTTTGACTAATATATCGGGTGCAGATGCACCTGCAGTAACCCCAATTTTGTTTTTTCCTGTTAGCCATTTTTCTTGAATATCATCTGCGCCATCAATCAAAAAGGCAGGTATGCCGCGTTTTTCAGAGAGTTCCCGCAGGCGGTTTGAATTAGAGCTGTTGGGTGAACCTACGACCAAAATCATATCAGACTGGTCTGCCAGTTTTTTCAGTGCATCCTGGCGGTTTTGAGTGGCATAACAAATATCATTCTTTTTGGGGCCGGTTATTTTGGGGAAGCGTTTGCGTAAGGCGTCGATCACAATAGCGGTGTCATCCATTGAAAGGGTAGTTTGGGTAACAAAGCCCAGTTTTTCTGGATTACTGACCTGTAATTGTTCAACTTCTTGCGGCGAGTCAACGCGGTAAATATCACCACCATAACTTTTATCATATTGCCCCATGGTGCCTTCCACTTCCGGGTGGCCTTTGTGTCCAATCAAAATGGTTTCCCGGCCTTCCTTGCTGTAGCGTAACACCTCCATATGCACTTTGGTTACCAACGGGCAGGTTGCATCAAACACTTTGAGGTTGCGTTTTTTAGCATGTTGCTGAACTTTGCGTGAAACGCCATGTGCGCTAAAAATCACGGTTTCACCATCCGGCACTTCACTCAGGCTTTTGACGAAAACAGCCCCTTTGTCGCGCAGGTTATTCACCACAAAGCGGTTATGAACGACTTCGTGGCGCACATAAATAGGTGCACCAAGCAGGTCAATGGCACGGTTGACAATTTCAATGGCGCGGTCTACACCGGCACAAAACCCCCGTGGGTTCGCAAGCGTTACTTTCATGGCAAATTAACAATGGTTAGTTAGTCTGTGAGTGTAGCAGTTTTTTGTTTCCTTATTTTAATTGTTCTTATCCAGTCTGTTTTGTATAGTCGCAGATATTAAATGATATTCAAGGGTGTTGAATGAAAATTTTGCTCATTGGTAGTGGCGGGCGTGAACATGCGCTGGCATGGAAACTGGCACAATCAACAAAAGTAGAAAAGGTGCTGGTTGCGCCTGGAAACGCAGGTACTGATCTTGAACACAAAGTGGAAAATCTTGCTATCGGTGCGGAAGATATTGACAAGTTGCTGGATTATGCGCAGTCCAATGCGATTGATTTAACCGTTGTGGGGCCAGAAGCGCCGTTAGTTGAGGGGATTGTTGATCAATTTTCAGCTGCTGGTTTGAAATGTTTTGGACCGAGCAAAGGTGCGGCGCAACTGGAAGGCTCCAAAGCCTTTTCAAAAGATTTTTTTGCACACTATGGTATACCTACCGCTGCCTATGGCAATTTCACCGATATTGATGAGGCAGTTGCCTACATTAAACAACAGGGTGCGCCGATTGTAGTCAAGGCAGACGGTTTGGCAGCAGGCAAGGGCGTGATTCTTGCCGATACCGAAGAACAGGCAATTGAAGCCGTAAAGGATATGCTGGCAGGCAATGCCTTTGGTGATGCGGGACACCGGGTTGTTGTTGAGGAATTTCTACAGGGTGAGGAAGCCAGCATTATTGTTATTGCGGATGGTAAGCATTATTTGCCCATGGCAACGTCCCAGGATCATAAAGCGCGTGATAATGGTGATAAAGGCCCTAATACCGGGGGAATGGGTGCTTACTCACCAGCACCGGTGGTTACGGATGAAATCAGCCAGAAAATCATGCAGCAGGTGATAGAGCCAACCTTGAAAGGTATGGCGGAAGAGGGATACCCGTTTACAGGTTTTTTGTATGCGGGTGTGATGATTGATGAGCAGGGCGATGCCAGGGTACTCGAATACAATGTGCGCTTTGGCGATCCGGAAACCCAGCCAGTGATGATGCGTTTGCAATCTGACCTGGTTGATTTGCTGGAAGCCGCATTGGATGGCCGCCTGGATCAGCAGCAAATCGAATGGGATAAACGGGCGGCATTGGGTGTCGTACTGGCAGCGGGTGGCTACCCTGGTTCTTACGAAACGGGTGATGTTATTCATGGCCTGGATGAAGCGGATAGCGAAAATTGTAAAGTATTTCATGCCGGGACTGCCAAGAATAAACAAGGAGACATTGTAACCAGTGGCGGTCGGGTACTCTGTGCTGTAGGCTTGGGGAATACCGTGAGCGAAGCACAAAAGGAAGCTTATAACTGTGTGCAAAAAATCAACTGGAAAAATCTTTATTATCGCGACGATATTGGTTACAGGGCTGTCAACCGGGAAACGGGATAACTTGCATCTAAGCACTTTATGAACTACGTATAGTGTTACGCAATGAAAAGAATCATTGTGTTGGTTGGCACATCAATGATGTAGGGTGCCTTTTTAATTTTTATAACATTTTTATAACAATGGATGGATGGAATATGAATACAGCAAACAAATTATCAG
>CAZPEE010000116.1:0-7407 GCA_964585525.1 uncultured Cocleimonas sp. | reverse complement strand
GGGTGATTTTAGTATTGAGCACATTTGCTTAATCAGTGCTTAACAGCTTTAACTGTCCAGAGTGAAAGGATCTGAAAAGAGTTAATTAAACTGCTTAAAAACTAAGCAAATAACAGAAGCAATAACGCTATGACAAAAAAGGTTCAAAAAGTTTCAAAGTTTTTGCAAAAAAATAATTTAAAGGTAGTCACCGCAGAATCATGCACGGGCGGATGGGTTGCCAAAATATTGACAGATTTACCCGGCAGCTCTGCATATTTTGAGCGAGGTTTTGTCACCTACAGCAACCAGGCAAAGCAGGATATGCTGGGTGTATCCAAAGAAACGCTGGATAAATATGGAGCAGTTAGCGAGCCTGTTGTTGCCGAAATGACCAGCGGAGCATTAAAAAACTCAATATCCGATGTGGCAATTGCAATAAGTGGTATTGCAGGCCCTGGTGGCGGAACAAAAGAAAAGCCGGTAGGCACAGTCTGTTTTTCCTGGCAACTTAAAAACCATAAAGCGGAAACTCAAACCATGCTATTTAAAGGTGATAGGGATAGTATACGTGAACAATCAGTAGAGTTTATAATAAACGGTATTATTGACAAGATGGGCGCAGCAATAGATGTTTGATATTTGTTCGCTTTCGTGCTTATAATGAAACAAATAGGGAATGCGGTAGGCGAAAAATATTTTTACTCCCTCACAAATTGAGGGATACCCTGCGTAATAATAGGTAGCAACAAAACAATATGAGTTAATCAAAAGGTAAATCAAAATGGACGAACAAAGAAAACAAGCATTAGCAGCGGCTTTGGGGCAAATCGAAAGACAATTCGGTAAGGGTGCGGTTATGCGCATGGGGGATTCTGCAGCGGCACGAAATATTGATGTGATATCTACCGGCTCATTAACCCTTGATCTTGCATTGGGCGTAGGTGGACTACCAAAAGGTCGAGTCATAGAAATCTATGGGCCTGAATCTTCAGGTAAAACAACGTTAACCTTACATGCGATTGCAGAATGTCAAAAATCAGGTGGTACAGCCGCGTTTATTGATGCAGAGCACGCACTTGATCCGGGTTATGCAGAAAAACTGGGTGTCAATATTGATGATCTGCTGGTATCACAACCGGATACGGGTGAACAGGCTTTGGAGATAACTGACATGCTGGTTCGCTCTGGTGGTATCGACCTGGTGGTGATTGATTCCGTTGCTGCATTAACACCAAAAGCGGAAATTGAAGGCGATATGGGTGATTCGCATATGGGCTTGCAGGCTCGTTTAATGTCCCAGGCTTTGCGTAAATTGACGGCAAATATCAAGCGATCCAATACTATGGTGATTTTCATTAACCAGATTCGCATGAAAATTGGCGTTATGTTTGGTAGCCCGGAAACCACAACCGGTGGTAATGCGCTTAAATTCTATGCATCCGTAAGGCTGGATATCCGCCGTATTGGAGCAATCAAAAAAGGTGATGAAATTGTTGGTAATAGCACACGTGTAAAAGTGGTCAAAAACAAAATGGCACCTCCTTTCAAGCAGGCTGAGTTTGAGATTAGATACGGTGAGGGTGTATCACATGTCGGTGAATTACTGGACTTAGGTGTGCAGGAAGGTCTGGTAAACAAAGCTGGCGCCTGGTATAGCTACAAAGGCGAGAAGATTGGCCAGGGCAAAGATAACTCCGGCGTATATCTTAAAGAAAACCCAGAAATTGCAAACGAACTGGAAGCGTTGATTCGTGAAAAATTGATGCCGGCAAAAAAAGAGGCTGTTGAGGCTGGCGAAGGCGAACAAGAAGGCGAACAAACAGATGAAATTATTGATGGCAAGAGCAAAAAAGACGCTGTTAAAAAAGCAAAATAGTCATTGTTGGTGTAGGGGGGTAGATGGGTAAGCCAGGTTTCAGTAAGCGCGATAATAAAACTCGCTGTATGAATTCTGCCATCTACTCGCTTGCCATGCGGGAACATTCGCGAAAAGAACTTTTTGATAAGCTTAAACGTAAAGATTTTTCAGAAGGTGTCGATTTAGATGCGCTTCTGGATGAGCTGGAAGAAAATAATTATCTAAACGAAGAACGTTTTGTGGAAAGTTTTATTCGCTCCCGCATAGCTCGCGGACAAGGCGAGCTTAAAATCATTAACGACCTAAGGCAGCGGGGTATCGGCGCATCACTAATCAATAGCGCCATGCAGGAAGCCAATATTGATTGGTTTGTTCTTGCTTTAGGGCAACGTGAAAAAAAGTTTGGAAAAAATAAACCGGCTGAGTTTAAAGAAAAAGCCAAGCAAATGCGCTTTTTATCGAGCCGTGGTTTTAGTGCAGAGATAATAAGGGCTGTTGTAGGCTGATTGATTAAATCGCGTCGGTTGATTCCACGTCCCATCATAAAATATTGTGGGATATTACAAATAACTCATTTGTTTGTGTAGAAAAAGCGTAGTTCTTCATGATGACAGTCTTTTTGATAAAACAATCAGCTTGAAACTAACACGCCATACAGAGACAATAGCAACTTTGCATTGAGCCAGAGTTAATATGTCTACCAGCAACCCTAACAAAATAATGAGTACCGCTGAAATCCGCCAGGGCTTCCTGGATTTTTTTGCGGATAAAAACCATCAGGTTGTCCCGTCCAGCTCGCTGATTCCGGGTAACGATAAAACCTTATTATTTACCAATGCGGGTATGGTGCAGTTCAAGGATGTATTTTTAGGCGAAGACAAACGCAGCTACTCCCGTGCGACCTCATCACAGCGTTGTGTCCGTGCTGGTGGCAAGCATAATGATCTTGAAAATGTAGGTTACACGGCACGCCATCATACTTTTTTTGAAATGCTCGGAAACTTTAGTTTTGGCGATTATTTTAAAGAAGATGCCATCAAATTTGCCTGGGAATACCTTACCCAGGTGGCAGGTTTGCCAGCGGAAAAACTGTGGGTAACGGTTTATGCGGAAGATTCCGAAGCCGAGGATATTTGGTTAAACAAAATCGGCGTGTCACCGGATCGTTTTAGCCGTATTGGCGACAAGCCCGGTAAAAAATACGAAAGCGATAATTTCTGGGCGATGGGTGATACCGGCCCGTGTGGCCCCTGTACCGAAATTTTTTATGATCATGGTGAACATATCTGGGGTGGGCCTCCGGGCACGCCTGAGGAAGACGGAGACCGCTACATCGAAATCTGGAACCTGGTTTTCATGCAATACAACCGTTCCAAAGATGGCACCATGAATCCACTACCCCGGCCTTCTGTTGATACCGGCATGGGGCTGGAGCGCCTTGCGGCGATACTGCAAAATGGTCACAGCAACTATGATATTGACCTGTTTCAAAACTTACTCAGGTTTATCGCCAACCTGGCAGGTACGGATGACCTGGATAACGCTTCGCTAAAAGTCATTGCCGACCATATCCGCTCCTGTTCCTTTTTGATTGTCGATGGCGTTGTCCCATCCAATGAAGGGCGCGGTTATGTGCTGCGCCGTATTATTCGACGTGCAGCCCGGCATGGTCACAAGCTGGGTTTAACGGATGCGTTTTTCCATAAAATTGTCAGGCCGCTGGTTGTTGAGATGGGGGAGGCTTATCCAGAACTTGCCAAAGCAGAAGAAAAGGTCGAGCAAACACTGCTGAAAGAAGAAAAACGTTTTGCAGAAACACTTGATCAGGGGATGAAGATTCTGGATGAGGCGATTGCGCAATTAGAGGGTGATACGATTCCGGGTGATATTGTCTTCAAGCTGTATGATACCTACGGTTTTCCATTGGATTTAACCGCAGATATTGCGCGTGAACATAAACTTGAAATTGATCAAGATGGCTTTGAAGTTGCCATGAACCAGCAGCGGGAGCGTGCACGGGCTGCGGGAAAATTTGATACCGACTACACCAATAAACTGGATGTTTCTGGCGACACCGATTTTAGCGGTTACGATAAGACTCAGGATCAAACCCAGATTGAATCACTGTTTGTCAAAGGTCAAAAGGTTGATTCCATAAGTGAAGGCGACCAGGCGCACATTATACTTGAAAGCACGCCGTTTTATGCAGAGTCTGGCGGCCCGGTTGGTGATACGGGTGTGCTAGTTTCAGGCGATAATGTCTTTCAGGTGCAGGATACCCAAAAACAGGGAGGCACTTTTATTCACTACGGCCTGATGAAAAAAGGCAGTTTGGCAAAAAATTCTACGGTTAATGCCAGGGTCGATGAGGCACGTCGTCAGAAAATTGTGCTGAACCATTCGGCAACCCATTTAATGCATAAGGCATTGCGTGACGTGCTGGGCGAACATGTCGAACAAAAAGGCTCGCTGGTAACGCCAGAGCGTTTACGTTTTGATTTCTCCCATCCAGAGCCAATGACAAAGGATGAAATAAAGGCCGTTGAAAAAATGGTCAATCAAGAAATTCGTAAAAATGCTGCTGCCAAAGCAGATGTGATGAGTATGGACGATGCCATCAAACAGGGTGCGATGGCATTATTTGGTGAAAAATACGGCGACCAGGTTCGTGTTGTTAATATTGGTTATTCCACAGAACTATGTGGCGGTGTTCACGTTAAACGCGCCGGTGATATTGGACTGTTCAAGATTATCAGCGAAAGTGGCGTTGCAGCAGGTGTTCGCCGTGTTGAAGCGGTCACAGGCGAAGGAGCAATCGACTGGATGGAGCATTGCACGGCACAGCTTGATTCTATTTCGCAGCTTGTTAAATCCAGTGCTACTGATGTAGAAAACAAGGTGGCACAGATACTTGAAAAGTCTCGTACATTGGAAAAACAACTTGAACAGATCAAGCAAAAACAGGCGGCTCAGGCAGGTAGCGACCTGGCCTCACAGGCAATTGATGTCAAAGGGATTAACGTCCTGGCGGCTAAACTCGACGGTGTTGATCCGAAATCATTGCGCGATACCGTCGATCAGTTAAAGAATAAACTGGGCAAGGCAGCAGTCATTGTCTCGACCGTTAAAAATGGCAAAGTCAGTCTGGTCGCGGGTGTGACCAAAGCCGAAACATCAACACTAAAGGCGGGTGATTTACTCAAACATGTTGCCAGCCAGATTGACGGTAAAGGCGGCGGCAGGCCAGATATGGCACAAGGTGGCGGGAATAACCCGGATGCGTTACCCGCAGCATTGGAATCTGTGGCAAATTGGGTAGAAAGTCAAATAGGGTAGAAGGGCAAGTTTAATGGCTAAATTAATCGTACAAAAATATGGCGGCACCTCGGTTGGCTCACCAGAACGGATAGAGGAAGTGGCAAAGCGGGTTATACGTCATCGCAAGCGGGGAGATTCGGTTGTCGTGGTTGTCTCTGCGATGTCGGGCGAAACCAACAAGCTGGTCGCCTTGATCAATGCGGTTAACCCAACTGGTTCGGCGCGTGAAAAAGACGTGATATTATCGACTGGTGAGCAGGTTACTATTGGTCTTTTGAGTCTTGCGCTGCAAGCACAAGAATGTCCTGCGCGCTCTTACACGGGCGCACAGGCGCGGGTGATGACAGATAATGCTTACAGCAAGGCACGTATCAGTAATATTGATGGTAGCCAGATTAAGCAGGACTTAAACAACGGCAAGGTTGTGGTGGTTGCAGGTTTTCAGGGGATTGACCAGGATGGCAACATCACAACACTGGGACGTGGTGGTTCAGATACTACGGCGGTTGCGTTAGCGGTGGCGTTAGAAGCAGATGAATGTCAGATTTATACCGATGTGGATGGTGTTTACACAACCGATCCACGCATGGTGCCGGAGGCAAAACATATACCAAAATTAGCCCTGGAAGAAATGCTGGAAATGGCCAGTCAGGGCTCAAAAGTGTTGCAAATCCGCGCAGTGGAATTTGCCCATAAATACGATATGCCAATTCGGGTTTTATCAAGCTTTGATGAGGGTGATGATGGAAAAAGTACGCTGGTAACGCGTGAGGAAGACATAATGGAAGAAGTACTGGTGCGCGGTGTCGCGTTTAATAAAGATGAAGCACAATTAACCATTACAGGTGTGCCTGACCAACCTGGTGTTGCCTATAAAATACTGGGGCCAATCTCGGATGCGAATATCGAAGTGGATATGATTGTGCAGAATATTGGTTCGGATGGCACAACCGACTTTACCTTCACGGTGCATCGTAATGACTACGAGCAAGCCAAAAAAATTCTTTGTGCAACCGGTAAAGAACTAGGTGCCAAAGACTGTAACGGCGATGACAAGATAGCCAAAATCTCCATCATCGGCGGTGGTATGCGCTCTCATGCAGGTGTAGCCAGCAAAATGTTTGAAGCATTGGCAAAAGAAAATATTAACATCCGCATGATTTCAACCTCGGAGATTAAAGTCTCGGTCGTGGTTGATGAAAAATACCTGGAACTGGCTGTCAGGACTTTGCACGAAGTCTTTGAATTAGATCAATAGATTAAGTCCCTGTTCAGCGATTTTGTGAGACTATACACGCTGTAAAAGCAATAATACTAAAACGGATAAAGTTTATTACTCTGTAAAATTAGTAAGCTATAGAAAAATAATAAAAATAATGGAGAAGACCAGGATGTTGATTTTAACAAGACGCGTTGGTGAAACGCTAATGATTGGTGATGACGTCTCTGTCACTGTACTTGGCGTGAAAGGTAATCAGGTACGCATCGGTATTGATGCGCCACGAGAAGTTGCCGTACACCGTGAAGAAATCTACAAGCGTATCAAAAGCGAAGAAATTCGTCTGGTAAAGCCAGAGCAGAATGCAGGCTAATTGTAGCGATCTTGTGTTAAGCACAAGAAACCCAAAAGAAATTTAGATGTATAACCAATCTTAGCGATTGGCTATACATCGTTGTGTGTTGCTAAGAAGCGAGTTAAAGCACTAATCTTCGCGACTGGTAACTTCCAGTAAATGATAACCAAACTGTGTTTTCACAGGGCCTTGCACCGTGTTGAGCGGTGCGCTAAACACAACCTTATCAAACTCAGGAACCATTTGACCTGGGCCAAACGTACCCAAATCACCACCCTGTGCTTTAGAAGGGCAACTCGAATGCTGTTGAGCCATTGCTGCAAAATCAGCACCCTCTTCAATCTGTTTTTTAATATCGTTGCACTGCTCTTCAGTTTCAACAAGTAAGTGGCGTGCGCTAGCTGATGCCATTGGATTTCTCCTGTAGTTATAAAAAATAAATAAAGTTAAAGAGCTAAGATAAAGGCATTTTTCCCAAAATCAAGACGTATCTGCCAAGCCATCAAAAATATACCCAAAAACCACTTTTTTTTAGCATTCACACTTTACCTGAAGGTGCTGCAAAGGTATCCTTGCGCTCTCTTTTAAAAACCGATTATTCGTGAAGGTTTAAAGATCACGGAGAAGTGGCCGAGAGGCCGAAGGCGCTCCCCTGCTAAGGGAGTATATGGTTTA
>CAZPEE010000115.1:0-7509 GCA_964585525.1 uncultured Cocleimonas sp. | reverse complement strand
CCGATACCCGTTTGACCAAGCCAGGCTGTGAAGTGCATGTGCTATCCACCTTCAAGCATCGTTCTTTTGAGCTTGCCGATAACCCGATTATCTTCCATCCGCAATCCGATTTAGCGATTGGTAATTATATCGCCAATTACATTATCCAGAACAAGGCATACAACAAAGAATTTATTGATGCGCACTGTAATTTCAAAAAAACACCAACCGACATTGGTTATGGTTTACGTGCAACTCATCCATTACAAAAGAAAGCCAAAAATCCAAACAAGGGTAAACTTAGCCCCATTACCTTTGAGGAGTATGCCAAGTCGGTTGCACCATATACGCTGGAAAAAGCAGCTGAGATTTCAGGTGTTCCCAAGAAAAACCTGGAACGCCTGGCGAAACTGTATGCAGACCCCAAGAAGAAAATATCATCTTACTGGACCATGGGTTTTAACCAGCATACCCGTGGCGTATGGATGAATGGTCTGGTCTACAATATTCACCTTTTGATGGGTAAAATCTCCGAACCTGGCAATGGCCCCTTCTCACTGACAGGACAGCCATCCGCTTGTGGTACAGCACGTGAAGTGGGAACCTTTACCCATCGTTTACCGGCTGACTATGTGGTCAAGAAAGATGCGCATTGTAAATTTGCCGAGAAAATATGGAAGCTGCCTGCGGGCACAATCCCACGGGCAAATGGCAAAATGGACAAGAAAGACCAGTCCGATATTTCAGGTAAGCCCATGGGTAAAAACCTGATTCACGCGGTAGCGATGCACCGTGCCTTAAAAGACGATGTGATGAATTGTTTCTGGGTACAGTGTAATAACAATTTGCAGGCTGCTGCCAACTTTAATGAAGAATCCTGGCCGGGCTGGCGTGCAAAGAATAACTTTATCGCGGTCACTGACCCTTATCCCACCGTATCAGCCATGGGTGCTGACCTGATTCTGCCAACCGCTATGTGGGCTGAAAAAGAAGGTGCTTATGGTAACTCTGAGCGTCGTACCCAGTTCTGGCGACAGCAGGTAAAGGCACCTGGAGAAGCCCGTTCTGACCTGTGGCAAATGATGGAGTTTTCCAAATACATCAAGGTTACGGATGTCTGGCCAGAAGATTTAATTGCCCAAATGCCTGAGTATAAGGATAAAACCTTGTACGAGGTGCTGTATAAAAATGGCCAGGTGGATAAGTTTGAGAAAGTTCAGGTTACCGATGAAGCGGGCAACAAGTATGACAATGACGAGTCCGAGCATTTTGGTTTCTATGTGCAAAAAGGCCTGTTTGAAGAATACCGCCGCTTCCAGCTTGAAGGTAAAAAGAAAGGCCATGAAATGGCACCTTACGATGAATACCACAAGGCACGTGGAATCCGCTGGCCGGTGATAAACGGTAAGGAAACTCTATGGCGTTACCGCGAAGGCTATGATCCACACGTTGCCGAGTTAAACCCCAAGGTTAAAAAAGGTGATGTCTATTTTTACGGTAAAAAAGATGGCAAAGCCAATATCATTACTGCGCCCTACGAACCAGCTGCTGAGCCACCTGACAAGGATTACGATATGTGGTTGTGTACTGGCCGTGTATTGGAACACTGGCATTCAGGCTCCATGACGCGACGCGTACCTGAGCTGTATCGTGCAGTGCCTGATGCGCTGGTCTATATGAACCCGAAAGATGCCAGGAAACGCCATTTGCGTGACGGAGCCAAGGTGAAAGTCGTTTCTCGTCGCGGTGAAATCATCTCCAAGGTGAGCACCCGTGGTCGTAACAAACCTCCAGAAGGTTTGGTATTTGTCCCCTGGTTTGATGCTTCACGTTTGATCAACAAAGTCACACTGGATCAGACTGATCCACTTTCCAAAGAGACAGATTACAAGAAGTGTGCGGTCAAGGTGGTAAAAGCCTAATATTGATTAGTGTTGGAGTGAAAGACTTGGCATAAACTGGTCTTTTCTTTCGACACTAATGAATAGGATAAGCCCATGTCAAATTCACAATCCAAACAGCCTAAAAAGCCCACATCCAAAACACTTGATCGCCGCCGGTTTTTGAGTGATATGGCAGGCACGGCCTGTGGTGTCGGTTTATTGGGTTTAGGCATTGGTGTTTATTCAAAATCTGCCAGCGCTATCACGGCACAGGCGATTCGCCCGCCGGGAGCATTGCCTGAAGAAGATTTTCTGGCGGCCTGCACACGGTGCGGTATCTGTGTGCGGGATTGTCCCTACGATATTTTAAAACTGGCAACGATTGGCGATGAAATACCCACTGGTACACCGTATTTCAATGCACGCACCGGCCCCTGTGAAATGTGTGAGGATATTCCCTGCATACCGAATTGTCCGACCGGCGCACTGGATCATAGCCTTAAGGATATTAGTAAGGCACGTATGGGGCTGGCTGTTGTGGTTGACCAGGAAACCTGTATTGCGTTTTTGGGGTTGCGATGTGAAGTCTGTTTCAATGTGTGCCCGGTTCGGGGTAAAGCGATAACGCTGGATTACAAACACAACGAACGCTCGGGGAAACATGCCATGTTTATACCCGTGGTGCATTCATCCGATTGCACGGGTTGTGGTTTATGTGAAAAGGCCTGTATTTTAGAAGATGCTCCAGCGATAAAAGTATTCCCGGTGCACCTGGCAAAAGGCGACCTTGGGCATCATTACCGGATTGGCTGGAAGCAGGAAAAAGAGAAGGGAGGGGCGCTGATTTCGACCCCGGACAAGCACAAATATAACCTGCCCGAAGGCATGCGCTATGACCAGCAAGGCGTTGGTCTGGTAACGGATGAACAGGGCAATCCCATTATTGATCCGGCACTAATTCCCAAAAAACCGGCGGATAACGATGTGCCTGGTAATACCAACCCTTTGGATTTTCTCAATAAGGGTGGTTTCCTCAAAGGTGGCGGGGAAGCTAAGTAATGGCGGGCAAAATTAATGAGGTTATTGGTAAAGAAGCGATTGAGAAAAAAGGCTGGTGGCAGGCGTATAAGTGGCTGGTTTTAAGACGCCTTAGCCAGCTGAGTATTTTGGGATTGTTTTTAATGATCCCAGTTTGTAAATGGTTAAATCCTGAGGCTGATTGTGCGCTGGGGTGGATCATAAAAGGAAACCTGGCTTCCAGTAAGCTGTTTAATACCATTCCTTTAACCGACCCTTTGCTGTTATTGCAAATGCTTGCATCCGGCTTTTGGGGTGTAGCCAAAGAAGCGATTATCGGTGGTTTGATTGTTTTAGTGTTTTACTACCTGGTCGGCGGGCGTGTTTTTTGTTCATGGGTCTGTCCGGTCAATATCGTAACCGATGCAGCTTTTTGGTTACGCACAAAACTTAAACTACGAGGCGGGACGCATTTTTCGCGGCGTATCCGCTACTGGGTTCTAGGCATGGTACTGGTGCTTTCGGCTGTTACCGGG
This sequence comes from uncultured Cocleimonas sp., assembly GCA_964585525.1. GTDB lineage: Bacteria > Pseudomonadota > Gammaproteobacteria > Thiotrichales > Thiotrichaceae > Cocleimonas. The sequence continues at coordinate 4,094 of CAZPEE010000115.1, read as the reverse complement.
TCGCTGGCCTATGAACTTGTTAACCCGGTATCCATGCTACACCGGGGCTTGTTTTTTGGCATGGGTCTTGGCTGGTTTGTCATCGCCGCTGTTTTTTTGTTTGACCTGTTTATTACCAAACGCGGCTGGTGTACGCATATTTGTCCAATGGGTGCTTTTTATAGCCTTGTTGGTAAATTCAGCCCACTAAAAGTCAGGGCAGATGCCAGGGATTTATGCGATGACTGCGGTGAGTGTTATGTGGTTTGCCCCGAGCCACAGATTCTCAAACCCGTCTTAAAGGGAGAGGAAAGGGGCGTTCCTGCCGTGATGTTAACTGGTGAATGTACTAATTGTGGACGATGTGTTGATGTTTGCGCTGAACAAGTTTTTCACTTTGGGCTGCGCAATAAAAAGGATACATCCGTTTTAGAACATAGAGTTTAAATTTGAATTTTACGAGTAGTCTAATGGAGGCTGTTATGAAAAAAATACTAGTAATTTCAACACTGGGTGCTTTAATGCTGCTCCAGGCACCGCTGGCACTCAGTGGTGATATCGCAGATGTTTCTTCATTGCGTGGAAAAAATGCGCTGGATGCCGAAGCAAAGCCCGTTACAAAGAAAAAGCAGATCAAAACGGCATCAGGTATTGAACGGAACTGGGAACTACAGCCCCCCAGTATCCCCCATGATATTTCAAAAGAGCGTATTACGCTGAAAGGCAATACCTGTATGAAATGTCACAGCGAAGCCAATCATGAAAAAGAAAAAGCGCCAGCTGTATCAAAAAGCCATTATGTAACGAGGGATATGAAAGTTCTGGATAAGCTTTCTTCACGACGTTATTTTTGTGTCCAATGTCATGCGCCCCAGGCAGATGTAGAGCCTCTGGTTGAAAACTCCTTTGAACCTAATTCAATAAAATTAGATAACCTCTTAATGAAAAAAACAGGTAAATAACAATGGCAAAGATGCAAAATAAGAAAAGCCGTAAACGCATGGCTGGTTTTTTTATCAAGGGAACCTTATTGACAGGTTTTGTTTTAGGTATCATTTTCTGGGGTGGTTTTAACTGGACTTTAGCTCTGACCAATACAGAAAAGTTTTGTATTTCCTGCCATGAAATGGAAGAAAATGTATACCAGGAATTGCAGGAAACCGTGCATTGGAGTAACCGCACAGGCGTTAGGGCGACTTGCCCGGACTGTCATGTTCCCAAGGACTGGACACATAAAATTATCCGCAAAATCCAGGCATCCAACGAACTTTACCACAAGTTTATGGGCACCATTGATACGCCGGAAAAGTTCGAAAAGCATCGGCTGGAACTTGCTTTACATGAGTGGAAACGAATGAAGGATTCCGATTCACGAGAATGCCGTAATTGCCATAACTTCGGTTCGATGGATTTGGAAAAACAGGATGAGCGCAGTGCGGAGCGCCATGACCCCCATTATTTTGAAGTACTGGATGGCAAAGAGCCAAGCAAAACCTGTATTGATTGCCATAAAGGTATCGCACACCACCTGCCAGAAGGCTGGGAAGAAGCAGCGAAAAAAGCAGGGTTGCAGGATTAGTACCTTGTCCGGGTAAAACTTTTTTATCTGCAGAATGATGCGGGTTTAAAACCCAAAAATCCGCTTTATAGCGGGTCTTTGGGTTTTGGATAAACAGGATTTTAGCTTTCAGCCTCAGGCATGTTCACCTGAATATGCAGCTCACGCAATTGCTTGCGTGGTACGTCCGCAGGCGCATCGGTTAGCAAACAGGCTGCGGTTTGCGTTTTAGGAAAGGCAATCACATCACGGATAGAGTCGGTGTCTGTCAGCAGCATAACCAGGCGATCCAGTCCAAAGGCCAGGCCACCCAATGGAGGACACCCAAATTTGAGTGCTTTTAACAAAAAGCCAAATTTGTCCTCAGCTTCTTTTTTGTCAATACCCAGCGTATCAAATACGGTGGATTGCATATCGGATTGGTGGATACGAATCGAGCCGCCGCCCACCTCATAACCATTGATAACCATATCGTAAGCATCGGATAATGCCTCGCCAGGCTTATCGCGTAATTCATCTACCGAACAGGTTGGTGCAGTAAAGGGGTGGTGTAGCGCCTGCCAGCGATTCTCTTTCTCGTCCCATTCAAACATGGGGAAATCCACAATCCAAAGCGCTGCCCAGTCGCCTTCGAGCAGATCCAGGTCTTTAGCAAGCTCCTCGCGCAGTGCGCCCAGTGCATCATTAACAATTTTGCTTTTATCAGCGCCGAAGAAAACCAGGTCGCCATCTTGTGCGCCGACCTTGCCCATAATGTCCATCGCAACGTCATCTGGCAGGAATTTAAGAATAGGGGACTGCAAACCCCCAACACCATCGCCCAGTGCATTGACTTTAATGTAAGCCAGTCCGCGAGCACCATAACGGCTAACAAATTTAGTATAATTATCAATATCTTTGCGTGATAAGCTAGAACCGCCTGGAACACGCAATGCCGCCACACGGCTGCCGTCATCATTCGCAGGCCCAGAGAATACTTTAAAATCAACCTCTTTCATTTGCTCGCTAACTTCAACCAGCTCCAAAGGGTTGCGCATATCAGGCTTGTCAGAACCAAAACGCAACATGGCTTCTTTATGACTCATGCGTGGCAGTGGATTCGGTAAATCAATATCACCGATATCCTTAAACAGTTTGCGAATCATGTTTTCCATCATGTCCATGACATCGTTGCTTTTAACAAAGGCCATTTCGACATCCACCTGGGTGAATTCAGGCTGGCGATCCGCTCTTAAATCTTCATCACGAAAACAACGTGCCATCTGGTAATAACGGTCAATACCGCCCATCATCAGCATTTGTTTAAAAAGCTGAGGTGATTGCGGCAAGGCAAAGAAATTGCCCGCATGGGTACGACTGGGTACGATGTAATCACGCGCACCTTCGGGAGTCGCCTTGGTGAGAATAGGGGTTTCAATCTCCAGAAAATCATTCTCTTCCAGAAATCGCCGCATACTGGATGACATTTTGGCGCGGGTTTTGATGCGTGTTTGCATCTCGTCCCGGCGCAGGTCAACGTATCGGTGCGTCAGGCGAACCTCCTCGTTCACATCATCGTCGAGCTGGAAGGGAGGTGTATCCGAGGCGCTCAGTGTTTCCAGTTCAAGCGCATAAACTTCAATTTTACCGCTGGTAAGGTTATCGTTTATCATACCTTCGGGCCTTAAGCGAACATGACCTTTGACACGCAGAATATGCTCGTTGCGAATCGTTTCTGCGGTATTGAACATAGCGGCATCATCCGGGTCAAAAACGACCTGGACCAGCCCTTCAGAATCTCTTAGATCGACAAAAATCACTCCGCCATGGTCGCGACGACGGTTAACCCAGCCACATAACGTTACTTCCTGATCAAGTAAAGACTCATCCACTAATCCACAACGGTGTGTGCGCATAATTTAAACCTTAAAATACATAGAAATCAAAAGCGGAATAGTAAGCGTTGCGCAGTGTGCTTGCAAGGTCTGTGGCTTATTAATTCGCAGCCCAAACGCGTTAAAAGTCAATGGGAGACTGGATACTCAGCCCAGGTTTATTGGGCACAGTTCAGCCCGACTCACCTTGGAGACTTCGAGTCAAAGGCGGTTAACTCGGAAGCGAGCCTTTATCATAAACGTTCAAGTTTGTGTTCTGTTGAAAGAGCAGAGTTAATGAACCGCCCCTTGCGGAGCCGCATGAGGGGTGGTGTGGGGAGAGCGGGAGAGAAACCCGCTCTTCCCCGATTACGTTTAATTATATTTTTTGCCGCCCAATAATATTCATTATCTCAACAATATCATCACTACCTATACGAAAATAGATAGTATCTGAACCACATACGCAGTGTCTGTAGCCTTTACGTATATAGTCAACTGCTTGGTACATGTGTGGTTTTTCAGCTATTAAAACAAAATGCTCAAAAAGTGAGTAATAATATTTATCTGCTTGTTCTTCACCCCAATTTTCAAAACCGTAGCGGTATATCCGTCTTAAGTCTTCTTTGGCTTCTAAGGATAATTTATAGTTTTTTATCATGACGTAATTCATCCTTGAATTCTGTCAATATTTCCTCGCTAGA
>CAZPEE010000114.1:0-7539 GCA_964585525.1 uncultured Cocleimonas sp. | reverse complement strand
CATCTAACCCGAATATTTCATGAAGGCGGTTGTTATCTATGATATAGTTTAATAATATCAAATACTTGTAAAGAAAATGACGTTTTTGAAAAATCACAGTTTGTACCTGAATGGTTTTCTGAAAAATCTGGCTTTGAATCTTGGACAAAATCGCTCAAATCCTAGCCCTGCTAGGATATTCCCGATATTTGCCCAACCTTCTTTGCCAGATTTCCCAGAAACTCCATTCCCTTCATAAAACATCCGGGCTAATAATTTTATGAAAATCCGTTCCATCCTGTTTGTTGTTGCGCTTCTACTGATGTTTCTCCCGGTAACGGCTTATGTCATAAAAAGCGCTAAAAATAATAATTTTCCTGCCTTCCTGTTTGCGGGCGATAGCGCTACCAACAAAAGTACATCACAAAAAGCGCTTACGAAGGTTACTGGCAGCAATTCAAAGACTAACAGTAGCGCAATCAAGGAAAGCACGGTTGATTTAGTATTCCCAGCGGCAAAAAACCGCCAGTCACCCCTGGGCATCAATACCAATGAAGTCTATGAGCAGGATGCCAGCATTCCCTTTGTTGATTTGTTTCGCGCAGCAACGCCGTTTCATGAAAATATCCGCTGCCGTGCCAAGGACAAGCCCTGCCTGACTGACGCTTCGGTTGAATACGATAAGCAGGGCTGGCCGAAAAAATTAAACGGTGGCAAGGCGGGTGTATTTTTTATTCGTAACGTGAGCCGTGATGCCTTTCCCAAAGGCGAATTTAGCGTGCTTTATGATGGTGAAGGCAAGATTGAATACCTGCAAAATGCCGAACTGGTTTCGCGCAAACCCGGCGAAGACACCATAAAACTCACCGCTCGTTCTGACGGTTTTTTAACCGCTGCACTGCAAATTGTACAATCCAGCCCGGACAAACCACTGCGTAATATTCGTATTTTATTGCCCGGCGGTATTTGCCACAATAACCCGTTCAAGCAAGTTAGCGATGCTTCTGCCTGCAAGGATGGTGCAACTTATTTAGCCTTTAAAGAAAACTACAAAAAAATCACCTTCAACCCTGATTATTTGAATTTCATGAAAGACTTCAGCGTGATTCGCTTTATGCCCATGTCGGGCGTGACACGCAACCCCAAGGTTCACTGGAATGAGCGCAACACGATGGATAAAGCCACCTGGGGTGGCCTTTATGGCTCGCGTGGCGCGCCACTTGAAATACAGATAAAGCTGGCAAACTTTCTCAAGGCCGACCCCTGGCTCAACGTACCTCATGCAGCCGATGATGATTACATCAAACAGTTTGCAACGTACGTTAAAGAGCACCTTGACCCGACGCTTACCCCACATATCGAATACACCAACGAAGCCTGGAACGCCAACTTCGTGCATAACGAACACATGCAGAAAATGGGTATCGCCGAAGGGCTGGATAAGGATGCCTTGATGGCAGGTTACAAATATTATTCCAAACGTGCCGTGGAGTTTTTTAATATCTGGGAAGATGTTTACGGCGGGCATGATAAATTTGTGCGTATCATCAGCGGCTGGGATACCCGCCCCGACATCAGCGGCATAATCCTTGCCTACAACGACACCTACAAACAGGTCGATGCACTGGCGATTGCGCCTTATGTTGGCGGCAATGTGCGCGGCTTCCGTGAATCCAAAACGGTTGATGATATTTTCCATTTACTGACCGATAAAAAGTCTTACCGCTCACTGCCAAAAGTAATCGAAGAAATCAAAAAAACTGCCAAGCTGAGCAAAGAATTTGGTGTTGAAATGATCTCCTATGAAGGCGGTCAGGGGCTGGTCGACTGGGCAACACGTGATTATATGCAACACCCCAACCCGCTGTTTTTTGCCGCAAACCGTGACCCGCGCATGAAAAAATTATATCTCAAACTCTATGGTGCATGGCGCGATATGGGTGCAGGATTATTTACCACTTTCGCCGCACCAAGAAGCTGTAATGCACACGGTTGCTGGGGTTTGAAAGAACACATCCGCAAACCGCTGGATGAATCACCCAAGCTTGAGGCAAGCCTTGAGTTTATCGCCAAAAACAAAAAATGGTGGGACTGGGATAAAATACGCAACGCACATAAACCTTCAAGCGCCAAAGTGGCACATTACCTGCCGCACCTTGACCCGAATAAACCGAGGATTGTGATTCGCCCGGCAAAGGGTGATAAAAAACACTTCCATCGTTTGGAAAACCCGCAAGCACTGAATATTTTGCTGGAAGGCAAAACCTGGGACAAGCGCGATATTTCCGGCAAATGGCAAGTCAAATGGGATAAACAAAATATCTACCTGATTGCAAAAGCCTACGACAAGGAAGCCAGCGTTAATGCAGACGACCCGACACAAGGCGATTCGGTCGAGTTCTTCCTGCACGACATGGCTAAAAACAAGACCTTCCATTTTATCTACCCACGCGGCAAGGGCGGAAAAAATCTCAAAGGACTACCTAAAACCGAAACTGGCTTAAAAGGCATCGTCGCCAAAGACAGCGCAGGTGGCTCTAAAATTGAACTGCCCTACGACATCGACAACAAATACGATGGCTACGAAGTCAAGGCAACCATCCGCTGGGATCAGCTGGGCATCACACCTGCGGTTAAAAAGACATTAAAAATGGACATGATTATTAACGACGATGACGATGGTGGCAAACGCGATGCCCGCATCGGCTGGAACACACGAAAGGTATATCCAGAGCCTAAAGATTTTGGTTTGATTTTGATGAGCGGGCGCTAAAGAACTATTTCAGTCAACTGTTATCTTATCATGATGAAAAATATTCAATATGCCAGCCTATTTTTATTACTAAGCCTATTGTTCGGCATGCAACCATTATTTTCCAAAATGGTTCCTGTTCCTGCCGCACGTTTTGCTGTATTTAGCAAAAATAATGACCAAATCATTTACCTGAACACTAAAAACCAGATTGTAAAAATCAGCACCCGAACAGGCCAGTTACTTAAAAATATTCCCTTAAACCATTATAACGTCCACCCATTTGCGGCCACACCTGATGGCTTTAAATTACTTGCTTATAGTCCGGTTGGGATAGAAGTTATCCATAATGGCACAGGAAAAATACTAAGAACGCTGCCTTACCCACCCAGTGCAAAAGAATGGATAATTCATTCTGTGCAAAACCACAGTGGCGTACTTCTGGCGATACCCTTTTACAAGCCTTTCTTTAAAGGCTATCACCTGATTCATACCGGCTCCGGAAAACGACTCCACACCATTGATATAACAAAATTTTACCCTAAGGGACAACGGATTGACCCGGAAGGCTTTGGTTTTAGCCAGGACCGGCACACGGTTGCTTTTGCAATTCGTTCAAACGGCAAAAACACCCTGCATCTTTACGATATTTTCAAAAATATTGAAACAGCCAGAATCAAGCTACCGAATGTTGCCCTTGGTTATAACGACAAGCTGAAATTCAGCAAGAATGGTAAAAAAATACTTATCAACGCACAATACAACAAGGCTTGTTTACTCGTGGATACCGAAAGTAAAACGGTCACATTATATCCATCAGAACAATACTCATTTGCGGGCTTCACAGGCAATGACCAAAACCTGATTCTTACCCACACCGACAAAAATAAAATCTCCCTGATTAATTTACAATCTGGAAAAACCACTTTTAGTAAACTTGACCTTAAACATACTTTTAGCGGCGTACAAAGTGCAGACAGGTCGCTCATTGCCTTGGCTCCCCGTGATTTCAACCCAGAAACACCCGGTCATTTTTTATTGATTGATGCTAATACCGGAAAACTGATACGCCAGCTAAACATTAAATAATTAAATAAGGGAGCAACTAGAAGTGAAAATAAAAATTATTATTTCACTCTGCTTCGCCTTCTTGTTGTTAATGGCTTATTTTTATGGCCGTAGCCTGTGGGTTCCTGCCTTACAAAAATTTAATGGCAAAAAGACCACAAAACAGGTTATTGAAAAAATTGGCAAACAGGCGCGCCAGTCTCTTTTACCCTATTTCAAGCAAGCGGGTATAGATTATCCACCCAATAACATCACGCTACTTGCCTTTAAAAAAGAGCACAAACTGGAGCTTTGGGTCAAAACCAGTGATGGGAAAAATCACTTCATCCGTACTTATAAAATACAAAAATTAAGTGGCAAGGCTGGGCCAAAACTCATTGAGGGCGACCGCCAGGTTCCAGAAGGGTTTTACAAAGTCACCGGTTTAAACCCAAACAGTGCTTATCATTTATCCATGAAACTGAATTACCCCAACGCCCATGATCTGCAACAGGCCAAAAAAGAAGGCCGCATCAACCCCGGTAGCAATATTTTCATCCATGGAAAAAGTGTCTCCATCGGATGCCTGGCAATGGGGGACAAATCCATTGAAGAATTATTTACACTGGTTCACGATGTTGGGGTAAAAAACAGTGCAACCATCATCAGCCCGCATGACCCACGTTTTGAGCCGCTCAAATGCAATACCAAACAAGCAAAGTGGGTCTGTGGCCTATACGCACAGATTAACCAGCGCGTAAGCCAGGAATATATCCGGTAAAGCGCTCTGATTCAATCCGCATCAAACTTCAAAAGCGCCCGCGCTAGCTTTAGCTGTTTTTTATGTTCCATTATTTGATAGGAAGTCCGCGCTTCATCATTGATCATTTTGTATAAAGAACCGGCAGAAAAACCGATAAAAACAACACTCAACCACCATAGCAGCACAATCAAACCTGGTAGAAAAAATATTAGGCACAGAATAATGAGAAAGGTTGATAAAACTATTTTTCGCCAGCGATTGATTCGTTTTTGCTGGTTTGTTTGCCAGTTGTTTACAAAGTTTTTGAGATCTTTTTCCAGATCATCTATATCTTTTTGATTCATATCAAATATCTTAATTGATTCTTTTTCCAGCACGCGTATACTTGTGCAACTTTTATACACCACTGGTCAGATTCAGCTGACCAAAACCAGCTTATTCATACTCTCTTAATCTTGGCTGGCTTATAGTTTTATCATTAAACAATAATGTGATGAAAACAAACACAACAATTAAAATAAAAACCAGACCAACTATAGAATACAGCGTAATTGCTCTATTTATAGGTGGTAGCAGGGGACTTAGGTAGGAAAATAGAATGGTAAGGCTGAGTTTTTCAGATACACGGCATCTTGTCTCAAGAACAGCATTAGGACAACAATGGAATGCCCTTAAGGCATTAGAAGGCAAAGGTCGCTCAGAAGCAGTCAATATATTGCTTAAAGCTGCACCAATTAAAACAACACCCTTGCCTGCGCTAACACCGTGGGCCAATGTTGAGCGCATGCGTAAACTAAACGGTCGTGGTAAACAACAAGCGCGTAAAATGATGATGCGCGAAGGTGAGCATTTGAAACGCTGGTGGATGATTAATCTGTTGCAGACAAAAACCCCCGTTAATGAGCATATGACACTGTTCTGGCACAACCATTTCACCTCATCCCTGGAAAAAGTCGAACAACCCAAGCTGATGTATTTACAAAATCAGTTATTACGCCGTAACGCGATGGGAAATTTCCGCTCCTTACTGCATGACATAGCACGCGACCCGGCGATGCTAATTTACCTCGATGGCTCGATGAATGAAAAAGGTAGCCCTAACGAGAATTTTGCACGCGAATTATTAGAATTATTTACACTTGGCATAGGTCATTTCCGCGAGTCAGATGTAAAAGCAGCAGCCATCGCTTTCACTGGCTGGGGCGTAGACCGCAACCGTGGCACATTTATATTCGACCGTTCCAGGCATGATACACGCCGTACCTCATTTATGGGTCGTAGCGGGTCGTTCTCTGGCGATCAGATTATTGATATTATCCTGGAAAACCCACGCGTTGGTGAGCACATTGCTGAGAAATTCTGGAAAGAGTTTGTGAGTGATTCGCGCCCTGATCCACGCGTTATTAAACAGTGGGGAGCAGTATTTCGCAGCTCCAATTATGACATTAAAAGGCTTTACAAAGAGGTTTTGCAAAGCGACGCATTCTGGTCTGAAAAATACCGTGGCACACTCACCAAATCGCCCGTTAATCTTGTCGTAGGCACATTAAGGACACTGCCTTATCCTAAATTATCGGCCAAAGAACTGGTTCATTTCACCTACCTGTTAGGGCAGGATTTATTCGACCCACCCACAGTAAAAGGCTGGAAAGGTGGCAAATCCTGGATTGATACACAAACATTACTGGTTCGCACCTCATTGCTCACCAAACTGACCCGCACCAGCCGTGCATCGGCTAAAATGCAATCCTACCTGCCCAATACTAACGGCAATAACGTGGTTGACTGGTTGTTACCCATGCCGCCGGTGTTACCGCTCCCAACCACACCCGGAAAGCGCCGCATGGTTCGGGCACTGGTACTTGACCCTGCCTTCCAGCTAATATAAGGATTATTATAATAATGAATAGACGTGATTTTTTACAATACGCCAGCCTTATGCCCCTGGCGGGAATGGTTCCACAAGGCTTTGCAGCAGGGCATCGACCTGATCAAATTTTATTACTGGTAGAGTTACAAGGTGCCAATGATGGTTTAAATACGCTGGTTCCTTTTCGCGATGACCTGTACCACAAGGCGCGCCCAACCTTACGCGTTAAGAACCCAATTCCGCTTAAAAACAATATGGCGATGAACCCTTACCTGAAGCAACTCATGCCGCTTTGGAATGAAGGCCACATGGCGTGGATTCAGGGCGTAGGCTATAGCAACCCAAGTCGCTCACATTTTCACTCCAGAGACATCTGGAATACCGCATCTACCCGCAACAACACCACACAAGGCTGGATTAACAGGGTGTTACCCGCACGACCAAACGCTGTTAATGGCATCGTTTTAGGTGATGTAGGCTTAGGCCCGATGGCAGGTGAAAATAGTGGTGCTGTTGCGATGGAAAACCCAAGAACATTTTTAAGGCAAACGAAATATTTAAACAAACAACAGTACCAGCCTAAAAATGCATCCATGGCGCATATGCTGAATGTGCAAAACCACATTAATGTGGCAGCCAAACAATTAGTGCGTACCTACAATGGCCGCAACTCATCTGTACGTTTTCCTACAGACCATTTTGGCCGCAAACTAGAACAAGTCACAAAAATGATCATTAACGGCATGGATGCGCCCGTCTATAAAGTATCACTGGAAGGCTTTGATACCCATGCCAACCAGGTAGACCAGCACAACAACCTGATGCACCACCTCGGCGGCGGCTTACTTGCCTTTAGCACTGCCATGAAAAAAGCAGGCTTATGGAATAATGTACTGGTTGTCACCTATTCTGAATTTGGCCGCCGCGTTAAAGAAAACAAAAGCCGTGGCACAGACCATGGAGCAGCAGCCGCGCACTTCGCACTGGGCGGCCGTGTACATGGCGGCATGTATGGCAAACAACCCAGCCTGGATCCAGGCAAATTACACGACGGCGATATCGTGCACAATGTAGATTTCCGCGAAGTCTATGCAACCCTGGCACAGCGCTGGTGGAGAAGGCCAAACC
>CAZPEE010000113.1:0-7550 GCA_964585525.1 uncultured Cocleimonas sp. | reverse complement strand
CCGCCATCACCGATGAAGTTGCCTTAGCTGAATTAAGAATTGCCTTGCGATAGTTGGCAAGACCCTCTGCAACTTTTTTCAGGTGCTTTAAATTGTCAACAGAACTTTTAGCCAATTTACCTGAAATCAAGAAACCAGGGTTGCTGGCATGGGCATGACCATCCTGGTTCTCAGTTTGAACTCCGATTTGAACAATGGATGATGCACCTGCATAACTCACCACAACCACACTTGCAAAGAACAGTATTGCAACGATCAGAAGTGCAGCGAATAAGCTTTCTTTTAATACCGTTGAGTTTTTCATTGTCTTAATCCTCATGGTTATATACGCCTTGCCATGGGTTAATAATGAATGTTTATCGGGGTTTATTCTGTGAAGGAAATCACAAAATAAAGGTGAATAAGTCTTGTTTTAAGCCGGATGTTACCGGCTCCAAAACCCACCATGGTCCTTGCGCCAGGCTTTAATATCAATCTGTTGTCCTGTTGATGCAGGGAAGGCTAACTCCAGCGCGCCATTTTCAACGGTATCCAGTACATCAATCCCCATTGCTTTATAACGCTCAATCACATCGGCTTTGGGATGCCCAAAACGGTTACGGTATCCCACAGGGAGCAAAGCCAGTTTAGCGTGGGTAGCACCAAGAAATGACTCGCTTGAAGAGGTTCTGCTGCCATGATGCGGGATGATGATCACGTCTGTTTGCAGCGTCGGATAGTGAGAAACCAGTTGCTGTTCAACACGCTTTTCAATATCACCCGTTAATAACAGGCTATGATGCCTATTAAACACGCGAAGTACACAGGAGCGGTTGTTATCTGATACACCTGAAGTGGCTGAAGCGGCTGAATTTGCGGTGATGTCTGAATCATCACGCTTTAACCAGCTTTCAGGTGGGGACAAAACCTCAAAACTAACACCGTCCCACTGCCATTTCTGGCCTGCTTTGCATGGGTTGACCGTGTATTCTGGCAAAATCGTCAAATCACTACTGACGATTTGATTAACATGAAAATGCCCTAAAACCGCTTTAGCGCCTCCGCGATGGTCGTTATCTTCGTGCGATAACATTAAGATATCAAGCTTATCAGCGCCCTTTGCCTTGAGGTATGGCACCACCACCAGGCGCCCCACATCGAAATTATCGTTGAGGCGTTTACCTACATCATAAACCAGTATGTGGTTTTTGGTTCTTAAAACGGATGCCATCCCCTGACCGGCATCCAGCAGCGTATAAGAAAAAGAACCCGGATCAGGTTTGGCGGGAGAAAATAACAAGGCGGGTAACACAAAAAAACCGGCAAGCCAACGTCCCGGAAAGCCTTTGGGTAATAAAAAGAATAAAAAACCGCCAAAGGCTAATAACAGGTAAACAATGGGGATAGCCGCTAAATCAACCGTCAGCAGTTCAAAGCTATTCAAATATTCAAGCCCTTTGAATAGCCAGTCAACCGCCAGTGCTGCAATGTTAAAAAGCGCATCAGAAAGATACCCGGAAACGGGGATAAACAGCACGCCCAGCAAGGTCAATGGCACCACAAGCAGGGCAACCCAGGGTATTGCAAAAATATTCGCCAGCGGCGCGACAATTGAACCTGTACCAAAGAATAACAAGGTCAAGGGAAACATCCCCAGCGATAAAGTAATTTGTAACGTCAGGCTATGCAACCGCGGCTTTTCTATACGCATTTGCCGCCGGGCAATGATTAAAATAATACCCACAGCAAGAAAGGACAACCAGAAACTAATTGTCATGGGCGCCAACGGATCCAGTAACAATACAGCGACTAAAGCCATTGCCAAAATAGTGGAAGCAGGATAATAACGCCTCGAAACCAGGCTCAGTAAAGCAATCACTACCATCAACAGTGCGCGCTGTGTTGGCAGGCTAAAACCCGCCAGCATCGCATAAAATGAGGCAAATATAATGCCCAGCACAGCACCGGCTACGGGAACCGGTATCGTTTCATTAAGACCGGGGAAAACCCGCCACAACAATAAAACAGGCAAAAAAGCAAATCCCGCCACAATAGCAATATGCAGCCCCGAAATCGCCACCAGATGACTGGTTCCGGTTCGCTGCAAGGTCTGCCATTGCGCCCTGTCCAGTTTACTCCTGTCCGCTATGGATAAGGCACTGAGAACCGCCGCAGATGTTTTATCCATGACACGCTGCTGGATGGTTTTGTGTATTTGTTCACGCAGGTGGTTAATTGACCACCAGGGCGCTTTAGCCATGCGTTGATTTGTTGAATCACTTTTTGCTTTTCTGACATAGCCCGTGGCAATAATACGTTCTGTGAACAGCCATTTCTCATAATCAAAACCACCCGGATTCATAAAACCCGATGGACGCTTTAATCGCACGCGCAAACGCCAGGTTTCGCCGGCTTCAACTGGCTTCCAGTCTTTGTACCAACCTAGCCGGACGGTTCCTGATAAAGGGAGTTGCTGTTTACCCCCAGGCTCATATGCTTGCTTGATGTTAAAACGGAAGCGTAACCCACCATCAACCATTTTACCCTGGTCATCGCTTGTACGGCGAAATTCAGGAATATCCTGTATCTCGCCTTGAAGCAAAATATCCCGTCCTTCCAGCGCTGAAGGTAAGCGTGCATCAAGCTGCTTTTGCGCACTGAAAGTAGCGATTAACAGCCCTGCAACGAAAGCACCTAAAACCATTAGCGGGGTTTTCATTTTAGACGGCTTTTTTATTAACGCACTATCTCGATTAATTTTGAATTTATAACGTGTGAATGTGACTAAGGTAATACAGGCACTAAGCAACAACGCCAACCAAAGTAACGAAGGCAACCCGGAAAAATACTGGATGCAGATCGTTCCCAGTAACAAGGAAATGGCAAATAAACGCATATTAATAAGTCATTGTTTTAACATCAATTAACATAGCTAATAGTCAACGGAATATACACACGTTTATCCACTTTTAAAAGACTAAATCAAACACCCAAGGTATACTTGTCACCATGCCACGTAAGTTTTTAAAACGTTATTCTCCTAGTCCGCAAACGATTCGGAAAAATAGAGCGCTAGGCTGTCTGGGGGAGAGCATCCACCAGCCAAACCTCTGGTTATTAAACCGCCACTCTGTTTCCCGCGCTTTTGCCATTGGGCTGTTTTGTGCCTGGCTTCCCATGCCATTGCAAACCCTGCTTGCGGCAATCCTGGCTATCTTTTTCCGGGCGCATTTGCCCATATCAGTGGCTCTGGTCTTCGTCACCAATCCAGTTACTATCCCGCCCATGTTTTACTTTGCCTACAAGTTTGGAAGCTGGCTACTGGGCATGACACCCGAACCGGTAGACATGAATATCGGCTGGGAATGGTTTACCACAACCCTTGGACAGATCTGGCAACCGATGCTATTTGGTTGCCTGATCCTGGGTATATTTTCGGCGATTACCGGCTATTTTGCGATTCATATCATCTGGCGTAAAAGTGTTAGACGACGCTGGCAAGAAAGGACTGAAAAACGTGCTGCCAGAAAAATGAAAAAAGCCATGGCGATAAAAATAAAAAAAACGATGAATGAATCTATTGATTAATTTTTGGGGTCAGGTTGATAGTCGCTCAAATGCCCATCAACCAGCGAATAAATCTTGTCCATCCTTTCTGCCAGTTGCATATCATGCGTAACAATGACAAAGGCTGTATTCAATTCCTGATTCAGTTCCTGCATTAAATCAAAAATCTGTAACGCCGTTTTATGGTCAAGGTTACCGGTTGGCTCATCCGCCAGCACAGCCTGTGGTTTTGTCACCAGGGCACGGGCAATCGCGGCACGTTGACGCTCACCACCTGAAAGCTGGCCCGGTTTATGATCCAGCCGTTCTGCAAGCCCTACTTTGCCGAGTATCTCGATTGCCTGCTGACGCGCATCAGCAACGCTTAAACCACGTATCAATAGCGGCATGGCAACATTTTCAAGCGCAGTAAATTCAGGTAATAAATGATGGAACTGGTAAATAAAACCTAACGACTGGTTACGCAGTACGCCACGTTCGGTATCAGATAGCTGCGCAATATCCTTATCCAGAATATGAACCGTGCCTTGCGTGGGTAAATCCAGTCCACCGAGTATATGCAACAGTGTACTTTTACCGCTGCCAGAGCTACCCACAATGGCAATCTTCTCACCTGCATGAATATCCAGTGTAATACCCTTGAGAACCTCGACATCGAGCTTTCCTTCCTTAAAATGTTTAGTTAGGTTCTCACAATAGATAACTGTTTTTTCCGGGATTTCTTTTTTATTATCTTTTTTCTTTCTGTTTTTCTTTTTATTTTTCTTCTTTTGCTTTTGTTTCTTTACGTTTGCATCCTTGCCTTGAGTGTCTCCAGAAGGTTTTTCTGCACTATCATTGGTATGCCCCGGCTGATCCTGCCCAAGGTCATTATCCGATGTGTTTTTATCTTCGATATTGTCAATTTCATCTTGCATAACAGGTTGGTTCTTTGGTTAATTATTCGTATCGTAGCGATTCTGCAGGTTGTACACGGGATGCCTTCCATGCCGGGAATAGTGTTGCCAGCACAGACAATACCAGCGCACTTGTTGCAATCAAGACCACATCCAGCGTTTCAATTTTGGCATCGACATGGGTAATACCATGAACTTCAGCCTGTAAAAAATGGGTATTAAAAAGCTGCTCAAGCCAGGGAACAATGGTGCCGACATTGCTCGCCAATAACAATCCCAGCATGACACCCAGAACTGTACCGCTTATGCCCAGCAAACTACCCTGCACAATAAACACGCGCATCACTTGAGCCGGAGACATACCGAGGGTGCGCAGGATAGCGATATCCGCTTCCTTGTCCGTCACCACCATAATCAGTGTTGAAACCAGGTTAAACGCCGCTATCGCAATAATCAAAACCAGTACCAGAAACAACATGGTTTTTTGTAGCTGGATCGCCTTGAAAAAGTTCTGGTTGGATGTCGTCCAGTTGGTGATAATATAATTGCCCGTAGACGCAGCAGCAATAGCCTCGCTGATTTGTGGCGCTTCATAAAGATTATCCAGTTGCACCCGCAGGCCCGTCACCAAGTCACCCATTTCAAACAGGTCGCGGGCATCGTCCAGATGAATATAGGCGGTGGTGCTATCGTATTGCTGCATATCCACTTTAAAGGTGCCGACAACATTAAATTCTTTTAACAGGGGAATTTGCTGCTCGTTAGCGTCAAAGTCAGTCACCGGTTTGGGGCTCAGCAAGGTTATTGTATCCCCACGTTTCACAGCCAGCTTCTTAGCCAGTGTTTCACCCAGAATAATGTTGTTCTCCCCTGCTTTTAAGTCGCTAAATTTAGCTGGACTGGCAATGTAACGGCTCAGCGTCCCAATGTCTTTCTCCATTTCTGGCAAGACGGCTTCGAGCATTGCACCACGGACTTTTAGCCCTTCTTTTAACATCACCTGTTTTTCAATAAAGGGCGCTGCGGCTTTCACGCCAGGCGTTTGTAAAACCTGTTCCCTGCGCTGTTGCCAGTTGGGTAACTGCCATCCCGCCTCCGATACAGTCACATGCGACAACATGCCAAGGTAACGGTCACGCATCCCCTGTTCATATCCATTGATGACCGACAGAACCGTAATCAATACCATCACACCCAGCAGAATACCAAAAACAGAAGCCACCGAAATAAAGGAGACAAAATGATTATCCCGTTTGGCGCGGGTGTAACGAAAACCAATGAACGCTGAAAGCGGTTTGAACATGCTATTCATACCTCAACGATTCAGCCGGTTGCACTTTAGAAGCGCGGTTCGCAGGATACAAAGTCGCTAAAATGGCAAACACAAAGGCCAACAGACCGATAAAGAGAACTTGCTCATAATGCACATCGGAAGGAATCCGGGAACTATAAAAAACATCTGCAGGCAAAATCTGAATCGACAATAATTGCTCTATCCAGGTGATAATCGCTTCCACGTTTTTAGCCAAAAGCACACCAAAGAGGGTTCCCAGCAACGCCCCGACAAAACCAATAATCGTGCCCTGCACCATGAATATTTTTTTAATTTGTGAGGCGGACATTCCCTGTGTTCTTAAAATGGCAATATCAGCCTGCTTGTCATTAACCACCATCACCAGTGTAGAAACCAGATTAAATACGGCGACCAAAACAATCAAAAACAGGAAAAAAAACATCACCACTTTTTCGGTTTTCATCACCTTGAAAATGCTTTTATTCTCCTTACCCCAATCTTCAACCTGATACGCATTCCCATAGTCAGTTTGTAATTGCTGTGCAAGCCCTGGCGCATCAAACAGATTCGCCAGCTTGAGCCGCAACCCCGTCACCTTGCCATGCATTTTAAACAGCTTGTCAGCATCACGTAGTGAAATAAACGCGGTTGAAGCATCGTATTGCACCATATTCATGCGGTATATAGATGACACGGTGAAACGTTTCATGCGTGGAATAATACCTGCGGGTGTGACACGAATCTGCGGCGTGATCACTGTCACCTTATCACCCGGAAAAACGCCCAGCTCATTTGCCAGGTCATAACCCAGTGCAATACCATAGCTGCGCGGTTGCAAATCAGCAAAATCACCCTGCACAACATGTTGCGCTACATGGGTGACTTTTAATTGCTCTTTGGGCAAGACACCTTGCAACAAAACACCTCGCACCTGTCCATTGGCACTAATCATTACCTGTTTCTGGATAAAAGGCGCAACACCCAGTATTTTATCACCCTGCAGTAAATTGCCATCAATTTTCTGTTCTAGCTGTTGCTGTTCCGACCGCCAGTCGGAAAGTGTTCCATTCGTCCCGGAAACCGTGACATGCGACACCATTCCCAGTATTGTTCCCCTAAGTTCCTTCTCAAAACCGTTCATAACAGACAAAACGGTAATGAGCACAAGAACACCGAATAATATCCCCAGCATGGATGCCAGGGAAATAAAAGAAATAAAATTATTCTTGTGTCGGGATCGTGTATAGCGCAGGCCAACAAAGAGCTCTAAGGGTTTAAACATGGTCGCGAATTATACATAAGCTATAAAAAAAAGAATGAGTTAAAACTAAATAAAATTTACCCCTGTAAGCATTGGAAAAATAAATTGTTAACGAATCCCCTAAACGTACCGCTAGCTTTTTATTTCCATTTCTTTCAAAAAACCACAACGTAACAAGAGAACCTAACAATGAAAACAAACACTCTATTACTCACAACCGCCATGGCTTTTGCCGTACCGGCAATGACGATGACTGCCAGCGCAGATGTACTATCAATCGGTAAAAACGCCAAGGTAATGACCCGCGCCGATGCGCCAAAACCAGGCATGAGCATGAAAGCCGTCGCACGTAAATTTGGCCCCGCCAAACACGTTAAAACATCAAAAGGCAAAGTCACCAAGCGCAATCCCAAGATCACCCGCTGGGACTACAATAAGCTCTCCGTTTACTTTGAAAATTCCCACGTTGTTCACAGCGTTGTGCATAAGTAAGAAAGCACGTTTCCCATAAAGTTCTAAAAGCCCGTTAGATTGTGAATTTAACGGGCTTTTT
>CAZPEE010000112.1:0-7586 GCA_964585525.1 uncultured Cocleimonas sp. | reverse complement strand
AGGCGCTAAATTATTTAACTCATCATTATTTGTAAAAATTTTGCAATGAATTCCAGTAAAAGAAACAGGAGTAATTTATGTCTGTAAAGAATGCTTTTTATGCCCAATCTGGTGGAGTTACCGCCGTCATTAACGCATCTGCATGTGGTGTTATCCAAACTGCAAAAAAATATCCCGATAAAATCGGTACGGTTTACGCAGGCGCAAATGGCATCATCGGTGCACTTACCGAAAACCTCATTGATACCAGCAAGGAAAGTGATGAAGATATTGCTGCTTTGCTACACACGCCATCGGGTGCATTTGGCTCTTGCCGATACAAAATGAAATCGCTGGAAGATAACAAAGAAGAATATGATCGTTTGATCGAAGTATTTAAGGCACACAATATTGGTTATTTCTTCTACAACGGCGGCGGTGATTCTGCTGATACCTGTTTAAAAGTATCCCAGTTATCAGAAAAGACCGGATTCCCTATCCAGGCAATTCATGTACCAAAAACCGTAGATAACGATTTGCCCATAACTGACAACTGCCCAGGTTTTGGTTCGGTTGCAAAATACATCGCGGTATCAACCCGTGAAGCAAGTTTTGATGTAGCCTCAATGGCAGAAACGTCAACCAAGATTTTTGTGCTTGAAGTTATGGGCCGTCATGCAGGCTGGATTGCAGCTGCAGGTGCTTTAGCTGCTGATGAAGATAATGATATTCCAGTCGTTGTACTTTTCCCTGAAGTTAAATTTGACCAGGAAAAATTCCTTGCACTGGTAGACAGCAAAGTTAAAAGCCATGGCTACTGTAGTGTTGTGGTATCAGAAGGTACAGCATGGCCTGACGGCAGATTCCTTGCTGAGCAAGGTACACGCGATGATTTTGGGCACGCACAACTTGGAGGTGCTGCGCCAGTTGTTGCTAATATCATTAAAGACGCGCTGGGTTATAAATTCCATTGGGCAGTTGCTGATTACTTACAACGTGCGGCACGCCACCTGGCATCGAAATCCGATGTTGAACAAGCCTACGCATTGGGTGAAGCAGCGGTTGAAATGGCAATGGAAGGCAAAAACTCAGTGATGCCCGCAGTTATCCGTACATCTAACAATCCCTACAAATGGGAAATTGGTTCAGGCGACCTAAAAGATATAGCTAACGTCGAAAAAATGATGCCCATGGAATACATCTCCGAAGATGGCTTTGGTATTACCGATGCTTGTCGTGAATACCTGTTGCCATTAATAGAAGGTGAAGCTTACCCGCCTTACAAAAATGGTTTACCTGATTATGTCACGTTGAAAAAGCACCTGGCGGAAAAGAAATTGCCGGAATTTAAAATGAAGTAATTTATTTAAATAACGCAAACCAAAAAGCCTCTTTGCAGTTTTGTGAAGGGGCTTTTTTTATGCTCGTTACTTTATATCCTAGAATAATCAGCATAAAAAAAGACCGCTTAAACGGTCTTTAATTAAAAATGGAATAACTGCTCAGGTTGCGCCTCTATGGTTCGTGAGTTTTCAAGGCGGGAAAATTGAGCTTACCAGTGTAAGTGACCTATTTCCAACGCAGAAATCACGAATCCTAGTACTCCATCAAACCAATGTTGATGGAGTACTAGAGGTGAGCTGAGTTTTATTACTTGATAAACAGCATTTCCTGATAGGTGGGCAGAGGCCACATATCGTCAGCCATTCCTGCTTCAATCGCATCAGCATAACTACGCACTTCATCCATTAGGCCACGGATATCTTTTGCACAGAATTGCATGTGTTCTTCTTCAGAGGCGAAGTCGTCTTTTGCCATCGCATCGCTCAACTTGCTAACAGCGCTCATCATGCCATTGATGTTTGCTGCAACAGCTTCAGCGGTAGACTTGTCAAAATCAACGCCCATCTCCGTAGCTGAAGCTGCTGCCAGGGCCAGGTCAGACAGGTAGCGTGTTGCTGCAGGGTATATGGTTGTTTTTGCGATGCTCTGAACCAGCTTGGCTTCTACTCCGATGGAAAGGATGTATTGCTCTGCATAGACTTCAAAGCGACTTTCAAGCTCAACGGGTGATAATACACCGGTATCTTTAAATAAAGCCTTAATAGCCTCATCACGCAGGTAAGGAAGCGCATCAGCGGTTGTTGGAAGATTCTTTAAACCGCGAACTTCAACGGCTTCTTTGTGCCATTCTTCGGAATAACCATCACCACCAAATACAGCAGCGCTATGCTCTTGCATCAGCTTTTTAAGAACAGCAATAACAGCAGCTGTTGTGTCGCCATTTTTAAGTTCTTTTTCCAGCTCGTCAGCAATCCAGTTTAATGAGTCTGCCAGCATGGTATTCATGGCAATCAAGGGGCCAGTTACTGATTGTTCCGAACCTACTGCACGGAATTCAAAACGGTTACCGGTGAATGCAAAGGGTGATGTGCGGTTACGGTCGCCTGCGTCTTTAGCAAAAGGAAGAATCTGTGAAAGCCCCAGGTCCATGATATGTTGTTCATCGGTTCCATCCAGTTTGCCTTCTTTGATTTGGTCAAAAATACCTTCAATTTGTGAACCAAGATAAACTGAAAGAATCGCTGGTGGTGCTTCATTGGCGCCGAGGCGGTGATCGTTACCTGCCGAGGCAATAACAGCACGTAACAATGGGCCAAACAAATGAACACCCCGGATCACTGCACCACAGAATAACAAGAAATTAAGGTTCTCATGCGGTGTTTTACCCGGATCAAGTAAGTTACCCTGAGTCGAGTTGCCAACAGACCAGTTAACATGTTTACCAGAACCGTTAATACCCGCAAATGGCTTTTCGTGTAGTAAACAAACAAAGCCATGTTTCTTCGCGGTATTTTTCAAAACAGTCATTAATAATTGCTGGTGGTCAGCCGCTACGTTCGCTGCCTCGAAATATGGCGCAATTTCAAATTGTCCTGGAGCCACTTCATTATGACGGGTTTTTGCCGGAATACCTAAACGGTATAACTGATCTTCAACATCTTGCATGTAAACTTGAACACGTGGTGGAATCGCACCAAAATAATGGTCGTCAAATTCTTGCCCTTTAGCGGCTGCTGCACCAAACAGGGTACGCCCAGCCAGTACCAGGTCAGGACGCAAGTTGGCGAAATTAGCATCGACCAGGAAGTATTCCTGCTCCGCGCCACAACTGGAATTAAGCGTTGCTACTTCTTTTTCACCCATTAATTTAAGCACTCTTTGTGCTGCATCATTCATCGCTGCATTGGAACGCAAAAGAGGTACTTTCTTATCCAGTGCTTCACCTGTCCATGATACAAAGACACACGGGATACATAGTGTTGCGCCGTTGTCTGTGTGCATGATATATGCGGGGCTGGTTGGGTCCCATGCGGTGTAACCACGTGCAGCATTGGTCATTCGGATGCTACCATTCGGGAAAGATGATCCGTCAGGCTCGCCTTTAATCAGCAAGCTACCGGTAAATTCTGTAATAGCTTTACCACTGGCATCAGAAACGATGAAACCATCATGCTTTTCGGCAGAAGCCCCGGTCATGGGGTAGAACACATGGGAAAAATAATTAGCGCCTTTTGACATAGCCCAATCTTTCATCGCCGCAGCAACCACATCTGCTGTTGCAGGGTCTAGTGCTGCACCTGTTTCAACGGCATTCTTCATTGCCTTATAGGCTTTCTTGGAGAGTGCCTCTTCCATTTTTGTTAGCGTAAAAACATCCGTCGCCCAAATTTTGTTTAATGGCTTTGGTTTTTTTACATGCATTGGTTCACGGTTGGTGATTTGAAAAACTGCTTGTTCGCGGGATTCACTTCCACTCATTTCTATTACTCCTGGTAACTTGTTTGTATCTGGTTTTTAAAGCTGGTTATGATGATTAAAAGCGAGCCACGAACAAAGGGGGAGTGGCTTCTTTTAATTGTGTCATTGTAGTATTTATAGACGTTAACAGCAAAAAATATGCCACAACATAATACCTGACTGAAATTAAAATTTCCTGTTTAAATTTGGGCTTACTGGCTTGTACACTGCCCATTTTACTATGGACAATGTAGAAAACCTGGCGTAATAATGACTCAAAATAAAGCAGAACACTTCTTCTTTGCATCATTCTGGTGCGTTGGCGCATTGTGGCTTTGCCAAGCAGTCTACGTGGGGGTTTATAACTTGCAGGGTTTAGGTCATCTGTAACAAAAAAAAACGGCTCAAATGAGCCGTTTTTAATTGCATGATAATTGCCTTGCCAAAATATTATCTGTTTCTTACGAAACGGCGAATCTCCGCAACATGGCGACGGCTCACTTCCAGCTCGTCTTCAATTTTATCAATCTGAACTTTAATACGCCCGATATTGGTTTTTGCCAGGCCAGAAATACGGCTCTTCGCTACCAATGCATTGCGGTGGATGCGGATAAACTTTTCAGATAGATCTGTTTCAAGTGACTTTAATGATTCTTCGATAATCACTTCACCATTTTTGTGGCGTACAGTCACGTACTTCTGATCGGCCTGGAAGTAGTACACATCTTCGATGGGTATCAGTTCCAGGTTACCGCGCATGCGTGCGCAAATATGTTTACGTGCTGATCCTTCTAAATCGCTATCACCAGCTGCTTCAGCTCGCTGCGCGCGGTTTAATGAACGTGCTTGTTCTAGGCTTTTGAATAACTGTTCTTTTCTTATTGGTTTCATGAGGTATCCTGTAGCTTTGGTTGAAAAGGCTTCTAGTGCATATTCTCCGTATGCAGTAGTAAAAATTACGGCGGGTGGATTAGGCATACCCGACAAGTGTTTGGCAACTTCAAGTCCATCCATTACTGGCATGGAAATGTCGAGCAAAATCAAGTCAGGCTGATGGCGTTCTACCATCATCAGTGCTTCTGCCCCGTTTTCGGCTTCGGCACAAATTGTGTACTCGGAGTGGTCGTCAAGTAGAGAGTGAATACGCTGTCTTGCGAGTTCTTCATCATCAACGACGAGTATGTTCATTGTCATTATTATTGCTCCTTCGGAATAGAGAATGAGACGCGGTATTGGTGTTCGGATTTTGTTATTTTTAAATTGGCCCGGTCACCGTAGGCGATTTGTAAACGATTTTTTAAGTTTTCCTGTGCGATATGATTCCCCTTCTGATGAGAGTTGGTGCCATCCGGTGGTACTGGATTGGTAACAACAACATCAAGACGGTCGCCAGCATCATACAAACTAATGCCTAACGTGCCGCCATCTTTACAAGGCTGAATCCCGTGGTATATGGCATTTTCCACCAGCGGCTGCAACAGCAACGGCGGAATATCCATATTAAAAGGCAGCGTGTTACGATCCATATCCCACACAATGTTAAGACGACGTTTGCCAAGACGAAGCCCTTCCATACGCAAATAGCGCAAGGTCACATCCAACTCCTCACCCAGCGTGATACGGTTTCGTGTATCCAGCGTGGTGCGAAAAATATCGGCTAAATCAAGCAAGGCATCTTCGGCCTTGTCCTGGTCAACCTGAATCAACTGGGCAATCGTGTTCAAGCTATTAAACAGAAAATGTGGCCGCATACGTGACTGTAGTGCATCGTATTTTGCGCCTGTATCTGTCTTTACCTGCTCTGCCCGTTCATTTTGTATATAAAAATAGTGCAATGCCATCAAGCTCAACACCATCGCGATAAAACTGTTCCTTAAAATAAATGGCGTATCCCAAAAGTAAATCGTGCCTACTTTTTGGTAACTATCAGCAACAATTGTCAGCATTGATGCACCAATGGTAAATAAAATGACAATGCCTGTAACGGCAATTGTCAATTTGCTCACCGAAAGCTTATTTAAGCGTTTCGCTAACATACAAATTGCCAATGTTGACGACAACGCAACCCACTGGACAAACAGCGAGGTTAATCCCAATTTAATAAATGAAGCCAAATAAGTTGGCGATGAACTGGTAAGTGAAAAAACCAGTGCCAGAACCTCTGCGATTACCATTACACGTAATACAATGTGCGGTGTACACAGGCCAGGCAAAAAGCCTATTGGTTTATCCATTACTAAAGTGGTCATTTATTCTTATTTTTATTATTCCTTATTTCTTATTCGCAAGTTAACTGCATATAAATAAAATAAGGTGTTAATTCTGTGCGCTTCGCTATAATTTAACGCTTATTTCAAAGCGCGCTTATCTTTATTTTTATTATGTTCGTCGCTTTTTTAACAGCGTTCGTCCATATATTTCATCATATTGTATGCAATACTTACTTTCTGGAAACTGAATGACATGTCTGAAAACAAAAAAAAACCCTCAATAAATCAACAAAATGAAAAAGATAAGCTCTGGGGAGGGCGATTTAGCGAATCTACCGATGCTTTTGTAGAAGCTTTTACTGCCTCTATCCAGTTTGACCAACGCTTGTACAAGCACGATATAGCAGGCTCCAAGGCACATGCACAGATGTTGCAAAAGGTTGGGCTGCTTAACCAGCAAGAAATGCAGGACATACACGATGGGCTGGATGAAATTTTAAACGATATTGAAGCAGGCAATTTTGAATGGTCGGAACAACTTGAAGATATTCACATGAATATTGAAGCCAGGCTGACCGATAAAATTGGCATTACAGGCAAGAAACTGCATACAGGCCGTTCGCGCAATGACCAGGTTGCCACGGATATCCGGCTTTGGTTACGTGAGCAAATTGATTTAATCAGTGCAGAAATCCGCCGCCTGCAAGCAGGCTTGCTGGAGGTTGCGGAACGCGAAGCAGAAACCATCCTCCCCGGCTTTACCCATCTACAGGTTGCCCAGCCGATTACCTTTGGGCATCACATGCTGGCATGGTTTGAAATGCTTGAGCGGGATTTTGCGCGTATGCAAGATTGCCGCAAGCGGGTTAATATCATGCCGCTCGGTTCTGCAGCACTTGCTGGCACAACCTACCCGATTGATCGTCACTACACCGCTGATCTTCTAGGATTTGAGCGCCCATCCAACAATTCGCTGGATGGTGTGAGCGACCGTGATTTTGCCATCGAGTTTTTATCAGCAGCCTCATTAGTCATGATGCACCTGTCACGTTTCTCAGAAGAGTTGGTGTTGTGGACATCGGCACAATTCCACTTTATTGATTTGCCTGATCGTTTTTGCACCGGTTCATCCATCATGCCACAAAAGAAAAATCCGGATGTGCCTGAGCTGGTGCGCGGCAAAACAGGCCGGGTTTACGGCAGCCTGATGTCTTTATTAACACTCATGAAAAGCCAGCCGCTCGCCTACAATAAAGACAACCAGGAAGATAAAGAACCGCTGTTTGATACGGTAGATACACTACTTGGCAGCCTGCGCGCCTTTGCCGACATGATGCCGCACGTAAAAGCGAACAAAGAAAATATGCGCAAAGCGGCCATGCAGGGCTTTTCTACCGCAACCGATCTGGCTGATTACCTGGTTGGCAAAGATATGCCGTTTCGCGATGCGCATGAAGTGGTTGGAAAGGCCGTAGCATATGGTGTTGAATCAGGAAAAGACTTAAGCGAAATGAGTTTGCAAGAATTACAGCAATTCTCTGGCGTGATTGGCGATGATGTGTTTGAGGTACTCACGCTGGAAGGCTCGGTTGCAGC
>CAZPEE010000111.1:0-7606 GCA_964585525.1 uncultured Cocleimonas sp. | reverse complement strand
GTAAAAGATGATCGCTAAAATTTTCCTCAATATTGAGTACTAATAACACATCGCGGTTATTAATCAGCGGTGCAATATCCGCATTACGCTTAATGATGTATTTAATGTGAAAGTTTGGTGATCCTTCAAAGTGACTGATAAAAGCACGCGATGCAGCGCCCTGATCCTGATTGTAAATAGCAATGGGTATATTATTCAGATCATAGGACGCAGCAAAACCAAAGACCAGCATTTGCATAATCGGCGGGCCAACCAGAATCAAGCGACTACGCTTGTCTCGTAACAAAGCCAGAAATTCTTTTTTCGCCAGCGCCAGTATTTGTCGGATATTCATCGCGCTATCACTCCAGGCGTTTATAGGATTTACGAGAAACCAGCAAGTAGAAAAATACCAGCATCGCCAAAAGTGCAAGCATGTTAGGAATCACTACCGGCCAGATATCTCCCGCCAGAAACAGTGTTTGCATCAAAGACACGAAATAGCGCGCCGGCACCAAAAAGGTTATTACCTGTATCGCCGCAGGCATGGAATTAATATCAAATAAAAAACCGGATAACAAAAAAGCAGGTAAAAACGTCACGATAATCGCCAATTGCCCAGCAACAAACTGATTTTTAGAAATAATGGAAATTAATAACCCAATCATCAGTGATACCAGCATGAATAAGGCAGATGCCAGAGTCAGCAACCAAAATGAGCCACGCAAGGGTACGCCAAACTGCCATACTGCCAGAAGAACACTCAAAAACATGCTGCCCATACCGAGAACAAAATAAGGGATAAGTTTGCCTGCGAGCATTTCTTTCATGCGTAACGGTGTCACCATCAGCGCCTCCATCGTGCCCCGTTCCCATTCACGCGCAACCACCATAGCTGTTAGCAAAGAACCAATAATAGTCATAATCACCGCGATAACACCCGGCACCAGAAAATAGCGGCTTGAAAGCGCAGCATTAAACCAGACACGCTGCTCTATCTTCACCGGTAAATTAATCTTTCTGCCCTTCTGCGCCATAAAATGCTCCAGCCAGGATTGCCAAACACCCTGAATATAGCCTGTCGTGATATTCGCCTGGTTCGAATCGACACCGTTCACTATCACATTAATGGGAGCTTGCAACCCCGCCTGCAAATTGGCAGAAAAATTGTTGCGCATCCATACAATGCCCTGGATACGCCGCTCATTCATTGCCTGCTGCGCAGCTTGTATGGAATTAAATGAAACCGGCCGGAAAAATTCGGAACGTGCAAACGAATCCTGCAGCGACTGCGTGACTAAATCCGGCTGCTCTGCCACGATACCTACCGGAACGTGTTTGGCATCCAGCGATACACCATAACCAAACAGATACAGCAACACCACTGGCATAATGAAGGCAATTGAGATACTCGATGGATCGCGCACTATCTGCCACATTTCTTTGCGTACCATACCCCATAGCCGCATATTGCTCATACCACTACCTGCTGATGTTTTTGCTCATTTTGATCGAGCAGATATATGAAGGCATCTTCCATAGAGGGATCAGGGTTTTTCTCACTGCGCGCCAGGTTTTTCATATCCAGCGGTGTGCCCGATGCCAGAATGCGCCCCGATTCCATGATGACAAGGTGATCGCAATAATTGGCTTCATCCATGAAATGAGTGGTAACCAGAATTGTCACTCCCATTTCTGCCAGTTGATTAGTACGCGCCCAAAACTCACGACGCGCCAATGGGTCAACACCCGATGTCGGTTCATCCAGAAAAAGTATATGCGGCTCATGCATCAATGCAGCCGCAAATGACAGTCGCTGTTTGTAGCCGAGTGGTAAATTGCCGGCATTGCTATTTTTATATCCTTGCAATTCAAATATATCCAACGCCCATTGAATGCGTTCCTTTTGCCGTTTCCCATGTAATCCATAGGCACTTGCAAAAAACGTCAGGTTTTGTGCAACAGATAAATTGCTATACAGTGAAAATTTTTGTGCCATATAACCAATACGCTGCCGTGCATTAGCGGCTGCAACACGAAGATCAAGCCCGGCAACTGACACTGTTCCACTTGTCACGGGAAGTAGCCCGCAAAGCATACGAAAGGCCGTAGATTTTCCAGCACCATTGGCACCCAGCAAACCAAATATTTCACCCCGTTTAACTTGAAAACTGATTTTATTGACGGCGATAAAATCACCAAACTTGCGCGTTAGGTTTTTCACCTGAATCACCACATCATCAGCTGACCCTTTATCCGAAACAGTTAACTCCGCTCCAGGTTGCAGCGTTTTTCCATTCTCAGTGTGCGAATTAAGGCGTGTAATAAAAACATCTTCAAAATGGGGTTCCACAGACTTAATGATAACGTTGCCTTTTGCATGCAGCGCTGTTTCAGCAGCTAGGCGGATTGAATCCCCGGTAGTAATATCATCCATCACTACCCGCACACCCTCACCTTCAATCAGTGCATCCAGTACGCTTGGCAGACGGCTGAGTTGTTGTTGCAGGGTACGATGCGCGATACCTTCCAGCGCAACCTGAAAAGTCCGGCCACGCAACGGCTTGCTCAAATCTTTTGGATTACCCTGCATAAGCAATTTACCTTCATGCAACAAGGCAACTTCTTCACAACGTTCCGCCTCATCCATATAGGCTGTACTGAGCAAGACACTCATGCCAACATCATTGACCTGGTGGTAAATAATTTCCCACAACTCGCGCCTAGATACCGGATCAACGCCCACAGTTGGCTCATCCAGCAATAATAATCTGGGTGAACGCAGCAAGGTACAGGCCAGACCCAATTTCTGTTTCATGCCACCAGATAACTTTCCTGCCAGGCGCTTGGTGAACGGAGCCAAGCCCGTCATTTGCATCAACTCATCAAAACGCGCCCTGCGATCTTGATGCGCAACATGTTGTAGATCAGCATATAGGTCAAGGTTTTGCTGAACAGTTAAATCCTCATACAAACCAAAACGTTGTGGCATGTAGCCAAGTTGAGATTGCACCTGCAAAGGATGCTCGGCAACATCAATACCCATTGCAAAGATTTTTCCCTCATCTGCGAGCAGCAATCCGGCAATCAGCCGCATCAGCGTGGTTTTTCCTGCGCCATCGGGGCCAATCAGCCCCGTCACCTGTCCACTTTGGATCTCAACATTGACGCTATCAAGCGCATAAATTTCCCTGCCGCCACCCTTAAATCGTTTGCTGACTGAAGACAATGAGAGGATAGCATCCGGCATGTCTATTTTTCTCCGCAGACGTGAATGCCTTTTGTTTGCGAGGCAGGTGGCTTGCTAATATCAATACGCACAGTTGCCGGCATGCCGAGGCGTAATTCATGCTGCGGATTACAGGCAAAGACACGCACCGAATAAACCAGCCGGGTACGCAATTCACTGGTCTGTATGTTTTTTGGCGTAAATTCGGCGGTGGGCGATATATAACCAACCCAGCCTTTGAAAGCCTTGTCAGGAAAGCTATCGGTATAAATGTTTGCCCTGCTACCAATGGCCACCTTACCCAGCGCAGGTTCTGGCAGATAAGCCCTTACCCATACTGGGTCAACCAAAGCCAACGTCATGACCGGGGTTTGTGGAAAAGCCATACTACCCACTTCAAGAATGCGGTTACGGATAATACCGTCGTCAGGAGCAACTAAGCGGGTATCCTGCAGTTTTTGTTTAACCAGGGTAACAGCCGCCTCGCGACTCTTTAAAATTGCATTAGCAGCAGCTATGTCTTCCCGGCGGGTGCCACTTTGCAACAATATCAAAGCATGTTTAACGGCTTCGGCCTGTGCATGGGAAGAATCTGCCTGAGCCTTTGCTTTGTCTGCTTCTTCGGGCGTAATAACCCGCTTTTTTAACAATGGGATCAATCGTTTATAACTGGTTAATGCAACTTTAGCCTGCGCCTGAGCCGCATTCCATTCTGCGCGTACCTTATTAATTTCTTCCTTGCGTGCACCTGCCTTTAGCTTTGCAAGCACTTGTTTTTGTGCATCCAGTTGTGCCTCGGCCTCAATTAATTGCGCCTTTAGAATTTCATCATGCAGGCGTGCTAAAAGCTGTCCTTTTTTGACAAACTGACCTTCCTCCACCAAAATTTCAGCAATATGCTCACTACCATTAAAGGCTAATTGGGTCTCCCGAATATCAATGTTGCCAAAGAGTTTTAGCTCATTTTCATTGATTGGCTGCTGCTTACCCCAAAGCGTATCAACCCGGCTTTTTATTTCGGGAATGATTTCCTTTGCCTTTATCGGCGTTTCTTGATGCTGCCAGTAGTAATAAGCAAACCCTCCACCAACAAGAAAAATCAAAGGGATGATAATGGATTTTTTATTCATAAGAATATTCCTGATACATCACACAGTATCTTGTTGTTGCGTTGTTGCGCTGTTCCAAATCTCACCTGGCGATCACATCAGGATATTTGTCCAACTTTCTTCGCCAGATTTTCAGAAACTCCATTCCCTTCATAAAACATCCTGGCTAGGGAGTTTTATGAAGGAAATGGAGTTTAAAACAATACAAGCCGTTATCCTGTCACCCATGTGACAGAAATAGTTTATGCTGCTATTTCCTTGCTCTGTGCCTTGATTCGAAGCACTACAGAAACGCTGAATCCGTCAATTGAATGTAGTCAGTTTACTTTAGGCTCAGGCAAACGATAGGTCAGATGGCAAGCAATGCAATTGTTCATCAAGGCATCCAGTTGTTTTCGCGCTTTCGTTGCATCTTTGGATGTACGTGCTGTTTCGGCAATTTCATCAAATTTTTCACGGGTTCCAAAACCTAGTTTTTTCATGCCCAACGGGATTTTTTGTAGCAATGAACCTGGTGTGTTAGCTTCGGCAGCCATACCTGCTTTATGTGCCAGTTCAGCAACTTTTTCCATATTATTCTCAGTAATCGCCTGACTGACCCCTTGCAGACTAACGACAAATTGACGCATTTCACTCAGCACCAGATCACGTTCGTCTTTATTTAATAACACCGATATGCGACCATCCTCGGATTTAGCGACGCTACCGCTAACAAACTTGTTGATTAACACACCGGATACAATCAGTAATAAAATAATAATTGTCCAAAGTACTTTTACATTTTTCATAGGATTTCCTTTTTCCAACCTGTTTGATAGGAACCCCGACATCGTGCCGGGGTCTTTCTTAATTATTATTGACCACAACGCTCTCTACTACTGTTTAAAATAGCTTGAACTTCATCATATAGCTCTGGCACCTGCACCTGGTAGACTTGCCCGGTTAAACCCTCAATCTGTGCAACAAATGCACGCAAATGGTTACGCGAACCACAGAGTAAATTATCGTACGTTGAAATAATATCCTGATGCTCCGTCGAAACACGTGACTTATGCGTATTAATATCACGAATATCTGTTTCTTCGACCAGTGCACCCACGCGCAAAGCAGCCAGATCATCACTTCCTACGGCAATATTGAGTAGCTGGTTATATAAGTTTTGCAACTCAGGATCATTATAGGTATTGCGTGCACCCGTCGATGGGTCATCTATGCCATAACGTTCAAGCAATACACGGATTGCCTCAGCGTGTTGGGTCTCGGCATTATCCGAGATATTTTTAAAGGTATTTAAACGTGCATCTTTGGCTTCAAAAATATCCAGATACAAATCACGCGCCAATTCTTCTTCCTCACGCATAAATAATAAACCAGAAACTTCAACATCACTTAATGTGCTAGCGGTTGTCGGTGACGAAGGTGCTGAGCCACCTTGACCTTGACCTTGACTACCAATACCGGGACTACTAGCCGTACTATCAAAGTCTGACCCGCCACCACAAGCCGCCAAAGCTGTAGCCGATACGAAGATAAGTGCCATTACACTTGCTGCAATCTTGTTTTTCATATTTGTTTCCTCATCATCAATAATATTAGAAGCCGCTAATGTTACTTGTATTAGATGAAATGAAACTGAAAAAAAGAACGACAATTTTCAGTTTCATTTAAGGTAACTGGGTTATCGTTCCATTGACAATTATCAAGGGAGGTTTTCATGACTACACAAACAACACACCATAAGGAAATAAAAGTCTGGGATATTTTTGTACGGATATTCCATTGGACGCTGGTTTTATCTTTCATCATCGTTTATTTCACGGGTGAAGAAGAAAACCTGTGGCATATTTATCTCGGTTATTACATCGGTTTTTTAATTATTTTTAGATTGATTTGGGGTTTTGTCGGTACACAACATGCCCGCTTTAAGGATTTTGTTTGTTCACCAAGTGTTGTCATTGATTACATCAAAAGCATGTTCTCAGGAACGCCTAAACATTATTTAGGTCATAACCCCGCAGGCGGTTATATGGTA
The DNA here is from genome assembly GCA_964585525.1 of uncultured Cocleimonas sp. Classification (GTDB taxonomy): domain Bacteria; phylum Pseudomonadota; class Gammaproteobacteria; order Thiotrichales; family Thiotrichaceae; genus Cocleimonas. Next base: position 1,257 of record CAZPEE010000111.1, on the reverse strand, counting down.
CTTGCGCTTTTGTTCATGCTCACCCTGACAACCCTGAGCGGCCTGAAAGTTTATGGTGTTGAAGGCTATGGCCCACTCGCGGGAAACCTGGATATTTCACTTATTTCAAGCGCGATGGCAGATGACGATGACGACGATGAAAAATATGAACATGGCAAACATGAGGGAGATGAAGATGAAGAAGAGTTTTGGGAAGAAATCCATGAAGTATCAGCCAATCTGACTGTTTTTCTGATTCTGTTGCATATTCTCGGTGTTATCGTCTCGGGAAAAATACATGATGAAAATCTGGTACGCGCCATGATTACAGGAAAAAAGGAAGAAAAACACTAACAGCCTGTCGGACTGCTAAGATAATTTGATGATTTTAAGCTTCATTTCATACCAATCCGTTAAAGTGAACCTCATTAACCCGGATGTTTCATGAAGGGAATGGACTTTTCTGGAAAATCTGGCAAAGAAGGTTGGACAAATATCGTGATCACCCTAGCAGGGCTAGGGTTTGAGCGATTTTGTTCAAGATTCGAAGCCAGGTTTTTCAGAAAACCATTCAGGTACAAACTGTGATTCTTTAAATATGTCATTTTTCCTAATAAGCGCATAATATTAAATGATTATTTTGCAAACAATAACCGCCTTCATGAAATATTCGGGTTAACAACCTAAACAACAGGAGTTGACATGAAACAGACTACAAAAGCCTTACCGTTATTTACAGGCTTGTTGCTGGGCTTGAGCACTGCGGCATCCATAGGCATTGCACAGGCACGTGGTTTATCCTTTGAGCAAATGGATGCCGACAACAATGGTATGGTTTCCGAGCAGGAATTTTATGATGCGCGCAACAAGCATATTGCGGAGCGCGCTAAAGCAGGACGACAAATGCGCGGTCTGAAAAACATGCCATCCTTTGCCGATATCGATGAAAATGGCGATGCTGCACTCAGCGAAGAAGAATTTTCAAACTTCAAGCAAAAACGTATGATGCAAAAACATTGATAAACCGTTCAGGTCATAATAATAAAATACATTCTCCTTCCGATTTTACGCAGTAATTCATTTACTGCGTCTTTTTTTAACCCAACCCGGATGTTTCATGAAGGTGCTTGTTATCTGGAAGATAACTCAATAATATCAAAAGGTTGATGATAGAATGACGATTTCACGAAATCATGTTGGTACATGAAACAGCCAGGTTAGGGTTAGCCCGGATGTTTCATGAAGGGAATGGTTTTTCTGGAAAATCTGGCAAAGAAG
>CAZPEE010000110.1:0-7634 GCA_964585525.1 uncultured Cocleimonas sp. | reverse complement strand
TCCGGCGCACCCAAAGCACGTGAACTAGGCTTTCAAAAATCAAGCGGTAGATTCATCCACTTTCATGATTCTGATGATGGTTTTGATGAGGGGTGGTTGTCGGCTATTATTAAAGAGCTGGAAGCAATGCCGGAGCTGGATATTTTGTTAACAGGTCGGAATGATGTTGGTAAAACAGGTTCCCGTTATCGCTGTCAAAAGTTTTTCCATCGCCATGTTGATCAGCCGGAACGTATTAAGCAGCGTTTGGTTTACCGTAACTGTATGGGGCCTTTGGGTGGTGTGACCTTTTCGCGCAGGGTGCTGGAGCAGGTTGATTTCAGGCGATTTGAATCGTGTCAGGATTGGCAGATGTACCTTGATGCAGTTGAATATGCGAAGGTATTGAAAAGTTGCCCGGAGATTATGTATCGTTTTAATGTCTCGGGTGATGACAGGATTTCGCATAATCCGGCGAAGAAGCTTATTGGTCATTTGCAGTTGAGCCGGATGACTGCCAAAAAATCGGTGTTTGGTAGAAATATCCGTCTTTTTTATTTAATGACATGCAGGCAACACATCATTAACAAGCAGGGTGTTGTATTGGCATTTTACAAAAAACACCGGATTAAATTCTGGTTGAATTATATGTTGGTCAGTGTTTATTGGCGGTTCATTAAATGAAGATAGAGCGCCGCCAGGAAAAATTTTCACAGCTTTTTTGCATCAATTTTACCCGCTGGAAACAAAATTATATCCGTGCTTTTTTACGTGCAGATGATGCTCTGGTTTTTGTTTCCTCAGCCGAGAATGCCATTAAAAAAGGCTTTGATGAAAATACTCAACTGGTGAGCTGGGCAAGCAAGGATCAATCTGAAGTTGATAAGCTACTCAAGCAGTTTAACGGTAGCGTCTGGCTGGTTGAAGATGGCTTTATTCGCTCAACCGGGCTGGGTACGGATTTAACCGCGCCAGCATCGCTGGTGCTGGATAAGACCGGGATTTATTATGATCCATCCCGCCCCAGTGACCTGGAAAACCTGTTGCAGAACACACAATTTACACCTGATGAGTTGCACCGCGCAGAAAAATTAAAGCAAGCCCTGCTTGAAAATGAATTAAGCAAATACAACCTGGGAAAAAAATTTAGTAGGGATTCGCTAAACGCCAGGCCAGGCCAGTCTGTGATTTTAATTCCAGGACAGGTAGAAGGCGATGCATCCATCAAAAAGGGTTGTGTTGATATAAATACCAATGCCGGCTTGATCAAGGCGGTGCGTGAAGCTAAGCCTGATGCTTATTTGATTTACAAGCCGCATCCCGATGTGGTCAGTGGTAATCGAAAAGGTAAAGTAGCTGCCCATATTTTAGAAGAAAACTGTGACTTGGTATTGCTGGATGCAAGCATCACCGATTGCCTCGCCCTGGTGGATGAGGTACATACGATGACTTCACTGGTCGGCTTTGAAGGTCTGCTGCGTAAGCTGAAAGTGGTGTGCTATGGCCTGCCGTTTTATTCTGGCTGGGGCTTAACGCAGGACAGGCATAAGATTGAACGTCGTACACGCAAACTCAAACTTGACGAACTGGTTGCCGCCACCTTGATTGAATATCCGCGTTACATTAATTGGCAAACAGGCGAGTTCACCACCCCGGAAGTGATTGTTGATCAGCTCAAACAACAAATAGAGCAACAAGGTGGCAAGCAAACGAACCAGGTTTTTTGGCTAAACCGGCAATTTCGTAAAATGAAGAATATACTTCATGGTGTTTTGCTGAACCGTCGTTAAGACTGCGGGAGAAATAAACACAAAATAAATCAAACTACCGCTTGAATAGCGCCGAAGATTGCCATAAAATGCCCCGTTCTTTAAATCAGGGCGCGCTTTGGCTATTCCGTGATTTATAAAACTATTCGTACATCATTTCTGGAGAATTGAAATGGGAACAACAGTCAGCGCAAAACCCGCTGAAGTTAAACGTGACTGGTTTGTCATTGACGCCGATGGTAAAACCCTGGGTCGTCTTGCAAGTGAAGTAGCTACACGTTTGCGTGGAAAGCATAAGCCAATTTACACACCACATGTGGACACGGGCGATTACATTGTTATTGTTAATGCAGAGAAAATCCGTGTGTCGGGTAACAAGGCAAAAGACAAAATCTATTACAAACATACAGGCTATGTGGGTAATATGAAATCAATCAGCTTTGAAAAATTGATTGCCAAGCACCCTGAGCGTGTTATTGAGCTCGCAGTTAAAGGTATGTTGCCAAAAGGTCCTCTGGGCCGCACAATGTACAGAAAATTAAAAGTATACGCTGGTGCTGAGCATAATCATCATGCACAACAGCCTATCGCGCTAGAAATATAGAAGGTTATAGAATAATGGCATCAACACAATATTACGGTACAGGTCGTCGCAAAACTTCATCAGCACGCGTTTTTATGACAAAAGGAACGGGCAAAATCGTCATCAACAAATTGCCACTGGAAGAATACTTTGGTCGTGAAACAGCCCACATGATTTTAAAGCAGCCTTTGGTTACTACAGAAACTGACAAACAGTTTGATTTTATGGTAACCGTTAAAGGTGGTGGTGATAGCGGCCAGGCCGGTGCAATTCGTTTGGGTATCGCAAGGGCGTTACTAAAATATGATGAAAGCTTACGTGGTGCATTAAAGAAGGAAGGGTTCCTGACGCGTGATGCACGTAAAGTTGAACGTAAAAAAGTTGGCCTGCACAAAGCGCGTCGCGCAACACAATTCTCAAAACGTTAATCCATTTTATTTCGCATTTTTTTACAAAAGCCACCCTGCTTACATTAAGCAGGGTGGCTTTTTTGTGTACAAGTTGTTGTCAGAACAGCGGATGTGGTAAACTTGATGCCCGCTTGAAATTAAGCGCGAGGGGATGACAATAAAAACATTTATTAACAGTTTGCTGATTTTGTCTGCAACGGTGTTTTTTAATGCCTTATTAAGTAACACTGCAAAAGCTGACAACGCCTTCTACGGAAACCTGCATTTGTTTGTAGGTAAGGTGGAAGGTGTGTCTGGCATTAATGTCAATAGCTATGCCTCACAAATAGGCAATAAGGGCGTTAATATCTTCAATGATAACTGGCTCTTGTCGCACAATGTCGAGTTAGAGCTTAATACGTTCAATGATGCAAACAAAGGCGGCGGGACGCGCAAGCTACCTTCGGCTATTGAAAACGATAAAAATGAAAATGGGAATATTGAACTGCGCCAAGCCTGGGTAGGTATTAAACCAGCAGACCGCAGCAAAAAACTGGGCGAGTTCCGAGTCGGCCGCCACCCCTCCCTTTATGATATTGTTGATGACGGTCAAAACCTGCTAAGCAAAGTTGGCCAGGCACTCCCTTCATCCGGGCAACTCACGGAACAACTCCTGTATGTGAATAAACGTGGCCAGATGGCTTATTCAATCGCCTATGCGCCGTTTGAAACTGATGCCAAAGACCGTGTTATCAGCGGCCTTCTAAACGTTGCAAGCGGCCCTTATTACGCCGGGCTTGCTGTTGAAAAGGGCAGTGGTCTATCAACGGGCGCAAAATTTTCGATTGGTCTTGATCAGGACCTAAGCAATCGTTTTGCCAGCAATTACAAATTGGGGCTAACCTATGATAAACAGATGGGAAGCGGCGCCAAATCCATTACACTGACAGGCTTGGTGTCGGTTGATAAATATTATCTGGGTGCCGAGTTTGGCAAGGTTTTAGATGGCGATGTGCTCAACCTGGATGACACGACCCGTTTTGCCGAAGATACTAAAAACAAGGCGCTGGAACTGGGTTATCAGTTAAACAAAAGCACCCGCTTTTATCTTGATTATTCAAACCTTGGTAATCGCAAGGAAACCTCACTCGCTGTAAAATATAGATTTTAACGACTTTTTACGGAAATATTCTTTATGAGCAAACTTGAAGCCCTGATCTTTGATGTGGATGGCACACTTGCCGATACCGAAAGGGACGGACATCGTGTCGCGTTTAACCAGGCGTTCGCAGAAGCAGGACTGGACTGGGATTGGAGCGTTGAGCTGTACGGAGAGCTCTTACAAGTCACTGGCGGAAAAGAACGCATTCGTTTGTATGTCGAAAAATTCCTCGACGGCTTTGAGCTGGATGAAGACATCGCTGATTTTGCGGCAACGCTGCATAAACGCAAAACACATTTTTATCTTGAGTTACTGCAATCCGGCGCAATTCCACTCAGGCCGGGGGTGGAACGACTGATTAACGAGGCGCGTGAAGCAGGGTTACGTCTTGCCATTGCGACCACCACCACGCCCGCAAACGTTACTTACTTGCTCACTGCAACGCTGGGTGAAGCGTCGATAGACTGGTTTGAAGTGATTGCTGCAGGCGATATTGTACCGGCAAAAAAACCAGCGCCCGATATTTATGACTGGGCACTGCAACAAATGAAACTTCCACCAGAATCGTGCCTTGCATTTGAAGATTCGCTCAATGGCATCAAATCATCCCTGGCGGCAAATTTAAAAACGCTGGTCACGGTGAATGGCTATACCAAAGACGATGATTTCTCAGGCGCGGCTTTGGTGCTGGACCAATATGGCGAGCCTGATGCGCCTTTTACCGTTTTGAACGGTGATGCAAATTTTGATCAACAGTACGTCAATGTCGCCATGCTTAAAGCGCTGCATGCAGGCTAAATCACGGCAAATCGAATCTAATCAGGCAGGTATGCATGAAAACCTGCAAAGTGTGGTTAGAAAACATTTGGATAGCCCTTTTAAAAAACCCTTCGCACAGCATACTGTTGCTGCGTTTGAGGCAATCAAACCTGCGGTAGAAGCAGCGCTTGGGCAAGGCTCTGGCCTTATTTTTGATTCCGGCTGTGGTACGGCCATGAGTACCCGTAAACTGGCTTTACAATATCCTGATTCACTGGTGATTGGCATGGATCGTTCAGCCCATCGTTTGGGCAAACAATACAATCAGGTTTTGCCCGCTAATGCCCATCTAGTACAGGCCGAATGCTCGGATTTCTGGCGTTTGGCGGTAAAAGCTGGCTGGAAACTGCAAAAGCATACGGTTTTTTATCCCAATCCTTACCCCAAAGCGAGCCATCTAAAACGGCGCTGGCATGCGCATCCGGCTTTCCCGGCTTTATTGGAATTGGGTGGAAAACTGGAACTGCGCAGTAACTGGAAGACCTATGTGGATGAATTTTGCCAGGCACTGTCTATCGCTGGATATGATTGTATCGTGAAGCAGATAAACCCTGGTGAGGTCATGACGTTGTTTGAAAAGAAATATCAGCAAAGTGGTCAATTACTCTATGCCTGTGAAGCAGAGCTTGGTTGATAAAATGTAATTTTACTCAGCGCAATGCAATAAAAATAGAAAAGCATTGCCAGGTTTTAGACTATACTCGGTACATTATTCTCAAAAATACGCTTAAATTTAAGGAGTTACCTATGACAAAATCCCGGTTTTCAGTTCTAGCATTTTCAGCATTTATATCTGTTTTACTGTCCTTTTTTAGCGTAACCCCGGTTTATGCTCTTGAAGCGATACCTCCTAATATCAATGTTGCTGGCAAGCCGTTGGTGTTGAATGGGGTGGGATCAAGAACTAAATTTGTGCTAACCATTTACCACGCGGGTCTTTATTTGCAGAAAAAAAGTAAGGATGCAAATACGATTATTGCGGCAAATGAACCCATGGCGGTGCGTTTAAAAATAATTTCCGGCTTTGCCAGCTCGAAAAAAGTAACACATGGGATTAACACCGGGTTTAAAAATTCAACCGGCGGAAATACAGCACCGATCCAGGCGCAGATTAATCAGTTTTTAGCCGTTTTTAAGGCGCCCATTAAAAAAGGTGACGTGTTTGAATTTGCCTATTCACCCTCTGCTGGCACAAAAGTCTCGAAAAATGGCAAAGGTGTCGCCGTGATTAAAGGTATGCCATTTAAAAAAGCGCTGTTTGGCATCTGGCTATCAAAGCACCCTGCGCAAGCTTCTCTAAAAAGGCAGATGCTGGGTGGTTAGTTTTTTCGCCTGAATCCCCAGAATAGGCCCAGGCTTGCCATCGCAGCAGAAGACAGGTTTGCTGTAATAAAATTCTTCAAGCCGCCAAGGTGGGGGGAAATCCAGGCAATTAAGCCGTTATAGACACTCTCAAAGGCTTCCCATTTTACGTCGATCATGCCAGCATACTGCAAACCAAAAAGAACAATAAGCAGTGTGCCAGAAATAAAAAATACAAACTTCAAAAAGGTACGGGTCGCATAACCAATCACAAAACCTGCAAAAAAACTAAAACCCATGTAAGTAAACAGCGCAACCCAATTGCCCGCTTGAATTGATTCTCCAACATCCATATTTGATTCATAGCCTTACGATTTACAATGGTGCAGAAGCATATCATAATCCAGCGTTTTTCTGAGGCAAATTTGCCAGAGCCGTAATTTACAATGCCATCTAAAATTAACCGACGATTCTGCGTCGCTCCAATGCTCGACTGGACAGACAGGCATGAACGTTATTTTCTACGCCTGATGTCAAAACAGGCATTGCTGTATACCGAAATGGTAACAACAGGTGCACTGATCCACGGCGATAAAAAACGTCATCTGGCATTTAACCAGGAAGAGCATCCTGTGGCATTGCAATTGGGAGGGAGTGAACCAAAAGACATGGCGCTGTGCGCAAAAATAGCAGAAGACTATGGCTATGATGAGGTGAATATCAATGTCGGTTGCCCCAGCGAGCGCGTGCAAAGCGGAGCATTCGGAGCCTGTTTAATGGCGGAAGCCGAACTGGTTGCAGAAAATGTGGATGCTATGCGCAATGCCGTTAAAATCCCTGTAACGGTAAAAAACCGCCTCGCCATTGATGAAATGGATGAATATCAAACCCTCCATGATTTTCTAACCATTGTATCTGGTGCGGGTTGCGAAACATTTATCATCCATGCGCGAAAAGCCTGGCTAAAAGGTTTAAGTCCCAAACAAAATCGTGATGTCCCACCGTTAAATTATGAGCTTGTTTATCAAATGAAACGGCAATTTCCACAACTTGAAATCATCATAAACGGCGGGATTAAAACCTTGTCAGAATGCCAGGCACACCTAAAACAGGTCGATGGTGTCATGATGGGGCGGGAAGCCTACCATAATCCTTTTATCATGAATGACGTTGATCAACTATTTTACGATGGCGGCGAAAATCATCAAACACGCTTTGAGGTACTGGAGCACTACATCGAATACATGCAAAAACAGCTAGAACAAGGTGTTTGTCTAAAGCAAATGAGCCGTCATATCCTCGGTTTATTTCCCGCCATGCGTGGCGCAAAAGCCTGGCGGCGCTATATTAGTGAGAACGCCCATAAAGACGGTGCAGGGGTAGAGATTATTCGTCAAGCCGCCCGTTTTCTGGTGTAAACAATTTTCTTTGCAATAATCGTTCTATTGGTCATTTAGTTGTTGACCAAAAACCACCCAGACTATAAAATTCGCGCCTCTGTTGAGTTGTCGCCATCAAAACGGGCAGCTAACAACAGCATCTACCATTCCTCGATAGCTCAGTTGGTAGAGCAGTAGACTGTTAATCTATTGGTCGCTGGTTCGAGTCCAGCTCGAGGAGCCAAATTCTAT
>CAZPEE010000109.1:5953-7641 GCA_964585525.1 uncultured Cocleimonas sp. | reverse complement strand
TTTTCAGCAGATTTCAGTGCCTTTTTAAATGACGGCTGTAACGGATAACGATCCAACACGACTGCATAGCCCTGTCTGACCATACGTTGATTGATTGATTCACCGTGCAAAAATACAATGGCGGGAATTCGTCCATACTTGTCAAGCTGACCCAGCTTATCCTTAAATGTTACCTACTCCCCTGCCGCCAATTGTGATTTCAAAAAATCACTTGCGGCGTTACCCAAACCAAGCAACTCCTGCTTGTTAAGTCCCCTGGTTTTTAAATCGAGCTTGAACTTGGGGTTCACTGTATCTTCCGGTGCATCAATACCAGAGAGCTGGATACGTTTTGACTGGCCATCAATCTTGACAACGATGGTATCGCCGTCTTCAATCTTTTCCACAACATAACCTGGCTTTTGTGAACAGGCGCTCAGCATAAAAAACAGAAACATAACAATGGATAACTTTTTCATGGGCTAACTCGCAAAACGAATTTTACGTGTTTTCAAACCAAACGGCACAGGCTGCTGATCACTGATCGCTGCGGCATTGATGCCTAACTCCTGATCACTCAAATAACAGCCAGGATCTTCCCACCAGGGATCGTCGGTCATCTGGAAGGCGCGGGTGCGGGTGTTACCACCGCAAATAGCCTTATATTCGCAGACGCTACAACGCCCTTTTAGCGGCCTGGGTGACGCTTTCAAACCCGCCATCAGCGGGTCACTGGTATCCATCCAGATTTTGGAAAAGGGGCGTTCCTTAACATTACCCAGGTTATAATTCCACCACATCGTGTCAGGGTGCACATTACCCAGGTTATCAATATTCGAAATATTCACACCGGAGCTATTGCCGCCCCACTGACTAAGCTTTGCCTGAATATGCGCCGCCTGATCCGGGTAATGCTGCCTCACCCAGTGCAACAGGTAAACACCATCGGCATCATTATTTCCGGTGACAAATTCACGGTTCTGCCCTGCTTGCACCGATTTCATCGCTGTATCAAACAGCAGGTTCATGGCATCACGGGTACGTTGATGTGCAACGTCATCCTTACGATTTTTATCGCCACGTCCGGCATAATTCAGGTGTGAAAAATAAAACTTGTCGATCCCTTCATCATCCATCAGTTGCAACAAATCGGGTAATTCGGTGGCGTTATCCTGCGTCATGGTAAAGCGCAAACCGACCTTGATGCCTTTGTCCCGACACAGCCGAATACCGTTCATGGCCTCATCAAACGCGCCCTGTTTACGCCGGAATTTATCATGCGTTTCCTTGATGCCGTCAATGCTGATACCGACGTAATTATATTCTGCATCGGCTATTTTCTGGATATTCGTATCATCAATCATGGTGCCGTTGCTTGATAAACCGACATAAAAACCTTTCTGTTTGGCATAGGCTGAAATTTTAAAAATATCCGGGTGAAGCAGTGGCTCACCACCCGACAGGATCACCACAGGCACACCAAAATCGCGCAAATCATCCAGGGTTTTGAAGACCGTTTCGGTGCTTAGCTCGTTGGGAAAATCCTTATCTGCCGAGATTGAATAACAATGCTTGCAGGTCAGGTTGCAGCGGCGGATCAAATTCCAGATAACCACTGGGCCAGGCGGATTGCGCTTTTTACCCAACGGTGTTGGCTGGATGATTTCCTGCATGAACTGACTGATTCTAAACATGGCTTCCTGTTAATT
>CAZPEE010000109.1:0-5853 GCA_964585525.1 uncultured Cocleimonas sp. | reverse complement strand
ATTATAAACTGTCTTCGACTTTGCTCAGTAAAATTGTTGGGGTGACGTTAGGAACCCCAACAATCAATGTTACGTTGGGGTTCGTTCCTCACCGCCAACCTACAATCCAAATCCACAGGCTACGTTTATTGACTAAAACGCATTCCGGTCTTTTTCAGGATTCTAGTGCTAAACAGTATTTCATGACCTTGATCTGCATCAGCTAGCATTTGGGCAATCATTTCAACCTGCTGTTTGACCTGATCACGGTTTTCGCCATGCACCATGGCAAACAGATTATACGGCCAGTCGGGTAAACGGCGCGGCCTGCGATAACAATGGCTGACATAATCCAGCGCACCGATTTGCTCACCCAGACTGTCAACCTGATCATCCGGCACGTTCCAGACCGACATACCATTGGCAACAATACCCAGTTTGTAATGATTCGGTACAGCTGCAATACGGCGGATGCGACCATCATCCAGCATCTGTTGCATACGTTCTTTAACGAGTGAGACATCTATACCAAGCTGTTCGGCGATGCGATGGTAAGGCTTGGGATCAAGCGGCAAACCGGCTTGTGTCGCCAGTACGATTTGATGATCCAGTTGTTTTAGGTCACTTTTCATAGCGTTAAAAACAAACCCACAAAATATTCTTTTTCCTTGGGCATATCATAAACCTGGAAACCGGTTTGTTCCTCTATTTGTTTAAGTGTTTGATCCTTTTCCTGCAGGGTTTCTGTTGCCAGTACGAACCACATATTCAAGCTATGGTCACGTTCATAATTGTGCGCTACCTGCGAGAATGCACTGACCTGTTTTGCAACTTTATCAAACTGTTCAGATGGAATCTTCATCGCGCAAAGGGATAAAGCACCGCCCATATTTTCAGCATGGTACAAGGGGCCAAAGCGCGTCAACACGCCACTATCCAGCATCGACCGCAGGCGTGAAAGCAGTTCATCTTCGCTGATATTTAAGGTTCTGGCAGCCTCTTTATAAGGATAGTCGCTTACAGGAAACCCATATTGCAGTGAGTTGATGATATGACGGTTGGTTTCGTCGAGCGCATCATCCATTACTGGCACTTTGGTAGTGTGTTTCAGGTTGCGAGTAACGATAGCATGCGCCGCATTGCTTAAAACGGCGTTTTGAAAACAGGGTTGCTTTGGGAATATCAGCCAGTGCAAAAGCTTCTATGATTTGCTGAATCCGTTTTTCAACACTTGCCTTGTCCTTACCGTGGATCATGGTAAACAGATTATAAGGCCAATCGGGCAAATGGCGCGGGCGCTGGTAACATAAGGTGACACAATCAATGGCGCTTAATCGTTTACCCATCGCATCAACCTGTCCATCGTCAAAATCCCATACCAGCATGGCATTGGCACGATAACCCAGCTCGCGGTGGCGCACCACAACACCCATGCGGCGAATCGTACCATTATCCAGCATCCACTGAAGTCTTTGAATCACCGTTTGTTCCGCAACCCCAAGCCTGTTGGCAATCGCTTGATAAGGCCTCTCCAGCAGTGGCAAGCCTGACTGTATTTCGGCAATCAATTTCTGTTGAATACGGTCATCTGGCTGGGTGCCTTTTGTTTTATTTTTTACAGGCTGTTGTGTGGCATGCTTATGCGGTCCTTTTGCCAGGTTGAAACCCAGGTCGATATGAAACTCTTTCAGAAGCGGCAAGCGCATGACCTCAATCCCGCTCTCTTTTTCAATCTGCCCCAGTGTATTTTCAAGATGCTGTTGATCAGGAGCGGTTACCACGAACCACAGGTTGTAAGCATGTTCGCGTTCATAATTATGGTTTACTTGAGCATACCTATTGACCAGGCCGGCAACCTGTTCCAGTTGGTTTGCCGGGATTTTCATTGCAGCCAGTGTGCTAACGCCGATGGTATTAGGTCGAAATACCGGCCCAATGCGGCTGATTTTTCCGGCGACTTTAAGTGACTTTAAGGCTTTTAAAACGGACTTTGTATCCATATCATGCGCCCTGGCAATCTGTGCAAAAGGCTCTGATACGAGGGGAAAGTCACGTTGGTAGTCATTCAGCAAAGCGGCATCCAAGCTACTCATCACTAAAGCCCTGTCTTGTGGGCGCGTACTGTAAAGAAAATGCCGCTTGGCTTGGTCGCTGGCAACGTTGCTATTTTCTCCAGTGTTTCGGTATCGTAGACCTGAACCTGGTTTCTATCGCGCACCGAAAGCCACACCCGCTCACCGCGTGGCGTAAATTCCATATGAAGCACACCTTTGCCGGGTTTCATGGTTTTGATGATTTTGTAAGATTCTGGGTCAATCACCTGAACCGTATCATTATCAGGGAAAGCAAAATTTACCCAGATTTGATGACTATCAGGTCGAGACATAACAAATACTGGCTGTCCGTGAACCTTGATATGCTTTTTTATGCGCCAGTCTTTTTTATCCGCAACCAGCACTTCATGATGTCCAACCGCCGGAAAAAATGCCTGCTCACCCGCTATCGCCCAGCCTTCCAGGTGTGGCATTTTATAAACTGGCATTTTTTTCTCACCACGCCCGTAGTGATCCAGAATCCGTTTCACGCCTTGTTCTGGATGCCATAAATCGAGCATTGCCATGCCATCTTCGCCAAACAATCCGGCGATATAATAACGCCCATCGGGTGTCAGTAAACCATCATAAGGTTGTGCACCAACATTTTTAAAGCGCTTGATAACAGGCTTTTGGGGATCGCGCATATTGACAATCCAAATCTCCCCCGTGTCATACAGGCTAAACACAAAACGTTGCCCCGGTGCATCCACCAGGCCGACTGTTTTTGAATTTTTCTGGTCATTCACTTTAGTCGCCGGAATATCGGCGACCAGGCTTAAATCATCCGAAGAAAATATTTTAACGCCACCGGGTACATAGTTAGAAACCGCAATCAGGCTGCCATCTTGCGAAATCGCACCACCGATACTGTTGCCGCCCTGCATAACCCGCTTGACCAGCTTGCCGCACAGAATATCAATTTTAGTCAAGCCACCGTCACGACCAAAAATATAGGCATAACGGGCATCCCGTGAATAAACCACAGAGGCGTGGGATAAATCACCCAGGCCTTCAATCTTAAACAATGATTGGTTGGTGCTGTGATCAATAACTTGCACACTGCCGGTGGCACGTTCAATGACAACACCCAGATCACCCGTACCACGAAGCTTGCACTGCCCTTCGGCAAATGCCATAGGCGCAATTACAAATGATAGTAGCAGCATACCCAACAGCATCTTTATTATTTTCATTGTGTTTTATCCTCAATGCCCTGTTTCAATTGTTTCGCAAGCCACTCTATTTCCTGCCTTGTAAAAAATGGTTTCCAGGGCGGCATCGGCGTACCGGGGCGACCATTGCTTATGGTCTCGACAATTTGCGCTTGAGTGAGTCTTGATAATGTATCTGGCAACAAGGAAGGGCCAAGACCGCCTTGCAAAGTCATACCATGGCAGGCACCACAATCTTCCCTCAAAAGCTCAATAATCTGATCACGCCTGTTTTGGGAAATCGTGCTGCTTTGTTTGCCCATTTGGCTCAATGGTTGAGGCGTATTAGCAAATACAAAGGATGTCGTTACCACACCAGAGGCTAAAAAAACCACAAAGAGGTAAGCAAATCCAGATGTTGACACTTGTACTCCAACCAGTTTGGTTTGCAGGGTACAGCGAGTCATGAAGCGGTTAGCTGCTAGGCGCGTCTTGCAGGGAATGGTTGCTCCCTTCACAAAAGTCGTAACAACGCAGATGACCGTTTCATGGCTCGCCCGAAGGGAGCAACCCAAAGCATTCAATACGGCGTTATGGGTCTTGACAAGGGAACAACCATTGGCAGCGACCCAAGCCTTGTCTTGAACGCTTTGAATTGCTCTGAACGCCTCAAACCAAACTGGCTGGAGTACCAGGAGGAGAATATCAACTATCTTTGCCCTCTTTGTGGTTAAACCTGTGTTATTCATGGCGTGGACTTTACTACTGATCACATGATTATCCATTTGTCAAAGCATCTTTATTGACCTAGATCATAAACTAATTAGCTAGCGTTAACGATTGATGTAGGTCAAGGATAGAAAGTGACCCTGCTCTTTATATTGAGGCGCGAATGATATTTCCTTAACCAAACAACCAAAGGTAATGACGATGAAACTGAAAAAGATTTCTACCCGAAAATTGCTAACGGTAACAGCACTGGCATTTGCCATGCAGTTATCCTACGCAGAATCACCCAGCACCAAGGCTGAGCATAAATATGAAGGTGCGGCAAAATCGACCATTGACCCAGGAAGCACCAAGGACACCATCAATCCAAAAGCACCAAAAATCACCAAAGAAGAATTCGCCTTTGCCAAAAAAACCTTCTTTGAGCGCTGTGCAGGTTGTCATGGTGTACTACGCAAAGGCGCAACAGGTAAACCTTTAACGACCGACATTACGCTTAAACGTGGTACGCAATACTTAAAAACATTAATTACTTATGGCTCCGCAGCAGGTATGCCTAACTGGGGTACATCCGGCACACTGAGCGATAAAGAAATCGACATCATGGCGCGTTATTTGCAACACGAACCACCCCAGCCGCCAGAATGGGGCATGAAAGCCATGAAAAATAGCTGGACGGTACTGGTTAAACCGGAGGATCGTCCCAAGAAAAAAATGAACAACCTGGATCTTAGCAATATATTTTCTGTTACCTTGCGGGATGCGGGTAAAATTGCACTGATTGATGGCAATTCCAAGAAGATCATCAAGACGATTAAAACTGGCTATGCCGTCCATATTTCCCGTATCTCAGCCTCAGGCCGTTATTTGTTTGTTATTGGTCGTGATGCCAAAATTGACTTGATTGACTTATGGATGAAAGATCCTTCCGTGGTTGCTGAAATAAAAATCGGCATGGAAGCGCGTTCTGTTGAAACGTCTAAATACAAAGGCATGGAAGATAAGTACGCTATCGCTGGCGCTTACTGGCCACCACAATACGTGATTATGGATGGTAATACACTGGAGCCACTGCAAATTGTTAGTACCCGTGGCATGACCGTTGACACACAGGAATTCCATCCGGAGCCACGTGTTGCTGCGATTGTTGCATCCCACGAGCATCCTGAATTTATCGTCAATGTTAAAGAGACCGGCAAGGTTCTACTGGTTAATTATTCTGATATTAACAACCTTAAAGTGACCAGCATTGGTACAGCCCGTTTCTTGCATGATGGTGGTTGGGATTCTACCCAGCGTTACTTCCTCACCGCAGCCAATAAATCAAACAAAATCGTCGTTATTGACTCGAAAGAAGACAAGCTAGTCAAAATGATTGATGTTGGCAAGATTCCTCATCCTGGCCGTGGCGCCAATTTTGTTGATCCTGAATTTGGCCCTGTCTGGGCAACCAGTGGCCTAGGTGATAACACTATTTCGGTTATTGGTACTGATCCAACCGGACACCCGGATAATGCCTGGAAAGTGGTTCGCACACTAAAAGGACAAGGCGGAGGTTCGCTCTTTATCAAGACACATCCAAATTCGAAACATTTATATGTTGATACGGCATTAAACCCCGATAAAAAAGCCAGTCGTTCCATCGCTGTATTCGATTTGACCGATCCATCAAAACCCTACCAAGTAATTCCTATCGCTGACATGGCAGGTATCAAGGATGATTCTGCACGGGTTGTGCAACCTGAATACAACAAAACAGGCGATGAGGTGTGGTTCTCAGTCTGGAATGGCAAGGAAAAAGAATCTGCCGTTGTTGTTATTGATGACAAAACACTGAAAGTTAAAAATGTCATTAAAGATAAACGTATCATCACACCTACGGGTAAATTTAACCTGAC
>CAZPEE010000108.1:4671-7666 GCA_964585525.1 uncultured Cocleimonas sp. | reverse complement strand
TGATCCTGAAAAATCAAATGAGAAAATCCTTGAATCTATTCAGATGCACTGGATTGAAGAAAAAGCGTAATGCACGGTGATATGTTGTCTACAATCGCTTGTCACTGATCGCGCCTGAATTTAAATTTAAGTGTGAGGAAATGCTAAAAACCATCGCACAGTATACGGATCCAATTCAAGCGCATATTGCAAAAGGACGTTTGCAAGCATCAAATATCCCGGTGATTATTGCTGATGAGTATTATATTGGTGCAAACTGGATGATCTCCAATGCAATTGGCGGCGTGAAATTGCAAGTACCTGATGAATTTGTCGTGCAGGCAATACAGGTTATCCGCCGCCTTGATGCGGGTGACTATGAGGCAACGGATTTGGTTTTCACCGAAGATGTGCAAGAAAAGCCTGAAAAAGAATCCGTTGAGGATGCTTGCCCTTATTGTCACTCAAAAGATATACATCTGCTTGCTGGATCGTGGCGTTTAGCTTTTATTGCGCTTTTTCTGGCTAATTTTCCTTTTCCCTATAGTCGTCTTAAGTACCAATGTCGTTCTTGTTCTAGAAAATGGTTAGGTTCTAATCAGAGGGCTTACCCAATAACGGTTATATTTGGTATCGGTTTTTTGGTATTCATTGTTACCGCAGGTTTGTTTTATTTATTATACGCGGCTATAAATGTTTAATAGCTTGCCTAAGCTAATAATCCAGTAACTCATCATCAAAAGGAATGAGAATGAATACACGCGCAGATTCAGCCATGGACATTAGCAATGAAAAACCAACGCTGGGTGCACTCACCAGGCTATGGGCTAAAATCGGTGTTTTATCCTTTGGTGGGCCTGCGGCGCAAATTGCCCTGATGCACAAGCTGGTGGTTGAGAAAATGCACTGGATGAGCGAGAAGGAATACCTCAACGCGCTCAGTTTTTGTATGTTATTACCCGGCCCCGAGGCAATGCAACTCGCGGCTTATGCGGGTTGGCGCAGCAATGGCGTGATCGGTGGGATTATTGCCGGTAGCTTGTTTGTGATACCCGGTGCCATTGTGATTATGGCGCTGGCGTGGATTTATGCCGTGTACGGCAATGTGCCGATGATTCAGGCACTGTTCCTGGGTGTGAAAGCAGCGGTACTTATCATTGTGGTTGAGGCGCTGCTTAAAATTTCTAAAAAAGCACTTAAAACCAAAAATTTGTATATCCTTGCAGGTTTGTCTTTTATTAGCATCTTTTTCTTGAATATACCCTATCCGCTGATTGTGCTGGCGGCAGCCATTTATGGACTGTTCATGGCGCGTGGCAAAACACAGAATGCCGGCCAGGCATTGGTTACACGCCCGGAAGGTTTTTCTGCCTTGATAAAAACCGTGCTGGCCTGGCTTGCCATCTGGTTATTACCTTTGTTTGTTATTGCTTATTTTACTGATCAACAGATTCTGATTGAAATTGGCAAGTTCTTTTCCAAACTGGCGGTGGTGACCTTTGGTGGTGCGTATGCGGTGCTTGCCTACATGGGGCAGGATGTTGTTAACTACTGGGGTTGGCTCAGCCCTGAAGAAATGATGGATGGTTTTGGACTGGCTGAAACCACTCCCGGCCCGCTGATTCTGGTAACCGAGTTTGTGGGCTTTCTGGCAGGTTATAAAGAGGCCGGTTTAGGATTGGGGGTCGCTGCGGCACTGATTACACTGTGGACAACCTTTATTCCCTGTTTTTTATGGATTTTTGCGGGTGCTCCCTATATTGAATGGATTGGCGCGCAACCAAAATTAAAAAGTGCTTTGCAGGCCATTTCTGCTGCCGTGGTGGGCGTTATTTTGAATCTATCTGTATGGTTTGCATTGCATGTGATGTTTGATAAGGTTAAGTTGACATCCTACGGCCCCGTCACACTCTGGCAGCCGGATCTGGCGAGTGTTGACTGGCGTGTTGCGCTGTTGGTTACTTTGTGCGCAATTTTGCTGTTAAAGCTACACTGGGGCATCGTGCGCGTATTGGCTATTTCATCATTGCTGGGCGCTGCCCTGGTTTATCTGATGTGAGGTTTTCTTGATCGTATGAATGATATGTACACCTTTACCTTGATTGCACTGCTACTAGTGGTTTCACCTGGCCCCAATGGTGTACTCATTCTAAAAACGGTGTCTGCGCACGGGAAACAGCAAGGTGTACTGAATATCCTGGGGTTAACGTCGGCAACTTTTATTCATGGTGGCTTGTCTATTTTTGGTTTGTCTGCGTTGATATTGCATTCAGCAGAATTATTTTTAGTGGTAAAGGTTATTGGCGCGGCCTACCTGTTTTATATTGGTGCAAAAACGATTATTGCATCGTTTAAAACGGCGAATCCAGTCACTTTGGAAAACGCTAGCATTACGGTAAACCCTTCTTCAAAAGGTCTCGCTTACTTTTATTCCGAAGGTTTTTTGACGCAGATACTAAACCCTAAAGTATCCATGTTCTACCTGGCAGCATTTCCACAATTTATTACTTTTGGTGAAGCATCCTACCTTGATGCATTTACGCTGGTTGCGATACACGCATCTATCATTTTTTTCTGGTTTCTGGCTGTGACCCAACTGGTTGGTACCATTAAAACACTTTCAAAAGAATCGCGAATAGGGCGCTGGGTGCAACGTGCTTCAGGTGCCTTGCTGGTTTATTTTGGCGGGCTGCTTTTGTCTCAGGAAGTGAGTAAATAAAGTCATTTTTCAAGGTTCTTCTTCAGGTGGTTTTGATAACGCCAGTTCAATCGCTTTAATGATTTTTACTGGATGCGCCTCTGCTTGCAGTTCGCAATGAAATTTACCGTTCTGGTATAAAAACATCGTGGGTAAATGGAAAACATTGAACTCATTGGCCAGTGCTGTCGCCTTGTCTGCTTTTATCTCAAATGCGGAAAAGTGTGTAAAGTGTTGTTTAAAATGATCAGCTTCCTGATTCAATAAATCCCGCAGATGATGGCAGGATGCACAATGCGGCCCGCTGAAAAAGACCAG
>CAZPEE010000108.1:0-4571 GCA_964585525.1 uncultured Cocleimonas sp. | reverse complement strand
ATAAATCCCGCAGATGATGGCAGGATGCACAATGCGGCCCGCTGAAAAAGACCAGTGCAATGCCGGGTGTTTCGCTAATTGTTGGGTGAAAATCAAATTCATTGAGCTCAAGAACTGACATGGTTTGTCGTTACCTATCCTGGCATTTCATAATCTCATAACCCTTGGTGTTATCCAGCCTTAAGGTTGAGGCTAATTTAAAACCAATGTCTTTTGCGTCAGGCACATTTTGAGCATTAATGACATGGAGATTAATCAATGTTCCGGGTAAGCCACATTGTGCTGGTGCGGCAATTCCGGTGAGGTAAGCGCATTTTGAAGAGACGACATCAATGCCTTTATTGATTAATGCCTGTGCAGTTTCTGTTTGGGATAGGCCTTGTGATTCACATTGAATAGAGCCGTTATTGATGAAGACAAGCGCGAGGCTGTCATCAATGGTTGTTTCGCTTGTTTTATGCGCACAGCCCATTAAAAGCAATGTGAAAAAAAGTAGTTTAATGTAGTTCATCATATTGCTCCTGTTTTGATAAAATTATATCTCACCCAGCGCAACCTTTCGTGCGGTCGAAAAGTCTGTTTTACCACTGCCAAGTTTGGGTATGGCGTTAACATTATTAAATTGGGCAGGGATCATGAGTGGGTTCATATCGGCATCCATCAAGGCTTTTTTGATCTCTTTGCTTTCCATTTCGCTGGCAATTAACAGAATCACTTTTTCGCCTTTTTTATCATCGGGCAGGTTCACTGCGACCAGTTCCAGGTGCGGGTCACCCAGTGCTTCACGGATTTTCTCTTCAACCGCAGTAAGGCTGACCATTTCTCCGCCCAGTTTGGCAAAACGTGAATAACGGTCAACAATGCTCAGGAAGCCATCGCTATCCAGATGGCCTTTGTCGCCGGAGCGATACCAGCGGTAGCCGCCGATTTCTTCAATGACTTCAGCGGTTTTGGCTTGATCATGTAGGTAGCCTTTCATGACCTGCGGGCCGCCGATTAGAATCAGCCCATCTTCACCGGTGTCAAGTTCTTCCAGGGTGTCCGGTTCAACAATCTTGAAGCTGGTTCCGGGTAATGGCATACCAACCGTGCCGGGTTTGTTGCCACGTTGTACCCGCCAGAAGTTAGTGTCCAGCTCATCGGGAATATTGACGCTGGCAACGGGTGATGTTTCCGTAGCACCGTAGCCTTCCAAAATATCCTTGTTGAATTTTAATGTGAAGGCTTCACGGGTATCGGGGTTAAGCCTTTCTGCACCGGCAATCACCAGCCGTAGTGATTTAAGCATCAGCGGATGAATTTTGCGGTTAATCGCATACAGTCGCAGGAAGGTTGAGGTGCCAAACAAAATCGTGGCATTGTTACGTGCAATACCCTTGGCAATGGTGAGTGCATCGGTTGGATCTGGATGACACACCATCGGAATACCTTCGGTGAGTGGCATGATGGTGGTTGCCAAAAGGCCAAATGCGTGGAAAGTCGGCAGGGTAGACATGATGATGTCATTTTCGCGGGTGTTCAGTGTATCGGCAATTTGCCTGGAATTTCCGATCAGGTTGAGGTGTGATAGTTCCACACCTTTGGGTGTGCCTTCACTGCCGCTGGAAAACAGGATGGCAGCGGTATCATCCAGCTTTATAGGCTTGATATAAATCCATTCAAGCAATTTACTGGGTAGTAGCATGACGTTGAACAAGGTGATCAACATACTTGTTTTGGCAATTTCCTGTTTGAAATCTTCCAGATAGATGAGTTTAGTTTTAGGTAGTATCTCTTTGATTTTTATGCCGCGCCCATCCAGTTTTTTGATAAACTTTTTGGAAGTGTAAACCGATTTTATCTGCGCTTTTTTGATGGCTCCCTGCAAGGCTTCGGGGCTGGCGGTAAAGTTGAGGTTAACCACGGTTTTACCCAGTGCAAGTACCGCCATATTGGTGATTGCACCACCAACGCTGCTGGGAACCAGGATGCCGATATTCTGTTCCGGGCTCTTTTTTGCAATCAGTTTGGAAAAGCGCAATACAGCCGTGATGAATTTATGGTGGCTGAGTGGCTCGCCTTGAATATCCGTTGCCGCCATTTGAAAGCTCATGCGTTTGGCGGTTTTAAGCCAGGCGACCGGGATGCTATCCAGGGTGCGTACATAGGTTTGCCAGGATGCAAAGGAAAGGTCAAAGATACGCCGTTTGAGTTGGTCGACATTAGTATCGGCAGGTAGTGGGTCACCAAAGGCGACAATAATATCGCGTTTAAAACCGGATTGGCGGGCTTCTTTTAAAAAACCACTGGAGCGGGAAAAACGGCTGCCCCAAAGGCCGTGCAAATAAAAGGGCACAATTTTGGCATGTGTACCTGCAATCGCTTTTTCGTAGCCCCGTTTGAATTCGGATAATTGTCCGGTACGGCTGATGGTGCCTTCTGGAAACAGACAAACTGCCTTGCCATCTTTGAGTAAGCGGTTTATTTTTTCCAGCGATGCCGCACTACCACCACTATTGATGGGGATAGCGCCAAACATTTTAAGAAAGCCTTTTAAATACCAGCGTTCGTAATAACCGCGTTCAATCACAAAATGTAGCGGACGGGGAGAGGCGATTTGTACCAGAGCCCAATCTACAAAACTGATGTGGTTGCCAAGCAGTAGAATACCACCGGATGCGGGTAAGTCTTCGAAACCGAGCACCCGCATCCGGTAGCGTGCATGGAATAAACGTGCAATTACAAACCGTAATAAGGATTCTGGAATCCTGCTGATGGTGTAAAGTGTTCCGGCAAAAGCAACAACCGCTAGCCCCCACAAAATACCGGTGCTGCCAAACTGGTAATAACCCAGGGTACTGGTGATCAGCAGGAACAGCAGCATGACGCTAAACTGAATCAGGTTGTTGGTGGCCAAAACCCGCCCTAGCTGATTATTACGGGCATGGTATTGCATCAATGCGTTTAGTGGTACGACGAAGAAACCACCCATGATGCCAAGGAATAAAAAGTTAAGCCCTTGCATGAGCGGAGAATCAAAGGCACGGATCAGTACCAGTGCAATGGTGACACCGATAGCACCCACGGGAACCAGGCCGGTTTCGATATGGTTTCTGGAGATGCGCCCGGCAACCAGTGCGCCGATCATGATGCCAATGCCAGCCATTGCCATCAAACCTTGTACTATGGCGGTGTTGGTAATCCCTAAAAACTCTTTGGCATAGGCGGGATAGGTTGCCAGCACTACCTGCGAAATACCCCAGAAAACGGCCAGGCCTAAAATCGAAAGCCAGATATAAGGATGTCGTTTGGCCAGTCGTATATTACGCCGTTGGGTTTTACCCCGGAAGTAATCATTCCAGTGGTAGCGCATACGCTTATTGGTTGGTTTAAGTTCGGGCAGCCGATAGGCCATGATCAGCTCTATGATAGTGAGTGCAACCAGCATCCAGCCAAGCGGGGCAATCATCTCAATAAGTGAGTTTTTATTGTTGAATAACTTACCGATGGCTTCATTGCTGGCGATGATTTTTTCAAACAGGATCGAAAAGAAAAAAGTGCTGACGAGTATACCGATAGTGGTTACTGCTTGAACCAGCCCATTCGCCTGTGCCAAGCGACGTTCACCCACCAGTTCTTTTACATAGCCGTATTTGGCGGGGGAGTACAAAGCACTTTGCATCGCCAGCAAAAAAGTCATGCCAAAGGAAAACCAGAACCAGCCCTGATAATAGCCAAAGGTAATCAGCAATGTAATCGCCACCGCTACCCAGGCGCTGATGCGCATAATCCTGTTTTTCGGGAACTTGTCCGAAAGGTAGCCAGAAGGTGTAAACAAAAGTATAAAAGGAAGTAAAATCAAGGCATTAACAATGGATGTTAATATAATTAATTCAGCCCCGTCATAATTCTTGAAAATGGTATTCTGGATAATGATCTTGTGGCCAAGGTCAACAAAAGTATTTAAAAAGGCAACCGCCAGAAACGTAAACAGACCGGTTACCTTTAACACATTTTTCATAAACTCATCCTTACTGGGTTGCTCTTTTTTTAACGATTCAAAAGAGACCAAGTCTATCATAGCCAGGCAGTATCGCACCCAGGATATTCTTCGGCTGAATATTTAGTTGCTAGTACTCCATCAAACCAATATTGATGGAGTACTAGGAGCCTGTCGGACTTAACCGTTTGAAGCGAAAATTCACGGGATCGAATTAAATGCTCTTATCGTGTGAGGAGAATAGCCTCGCTATTTGACGAACAGGATAAGTGCAGTTAATCGACATCCGTGGATTTGCAGCCAAACAGTGTTAAGTCCGACAGGCTCCTAGCCCGGATGTTTCATGAAGGGGATGGAATCTGGGAAAATTCAGCAAAACAGATTATGCAAATATTGTGACCTGATCGCCGGGAGCGGTCTGGAACAGCGTAGCTGGCTCGTAAGGTGAAGGGTAGGAAGTCCGAAATAAAGCCATGGCAGGGCTATGGCTTGAACGATTTTGTACAATCTGTGAAGCTGATTTTTTTCAGAAAACCATTCGGTTACAAAATCAGTGTTGATAAATTCTTATGTTATAATAAACTACTTGCTT
>CAZPEE010000107.1:0-7700 GCA_964585525.1 uncultured Cocleimonas sp. | reverse complement strand
GAAAGCACCTTATAACAGCGTATTAAGAAGGTCTACGACCTTTTAATATATTATCAGGTCTCAAACCCCTGTTTTTTGATCATGAATTAGCCATCCTATTCATAACCGCTTAATTCGCAAAGGATTATACCACTTTATCGAGCTTTTCATACCATTTATGAGGTTTTAAACCTCTTTATTTGTTCACTTTTTGTATTCTTTTTGCTTGTATGTTATTTTGGATTTATGCACAAGTCACCTTTTTTAACAATATCGCCACGCTTATGTTGGTTTGTAATCAAGCGGGGTACAAAGGCTTTAACACATTTCCTGTTTTTGCTGTTTTGACTGGTTTTGTTTTAAGCCCGTTCTTTACGCTATTCCATAGAGCCTGACCATTCCACTTATTATCTTCATCGGCGTATAGTGCGCGCTCCAAAGCTAAGATTTCAGCATTTCCCTGTTGCACTTTAGCCGCTAGTGCCGTCAGATTATGTGGTGGGGCAGCATCATGCCAGCTTGCCTCGGCCAAAGCCAGCAACCACTTTTCGGCTTGTTGCTTATCATTTTTTTCGCAAGCCTGCTGTAAAGCTTTTCTGATTTCATCAACAGCAATATGGGCTACTTTTGACTGAGCAGAATGTGTTTTTTTACGGTTAAAGAAATAATAAAGCAACAAGGCTATCAATGTGATGGCAGTAACCACCGCCCACCAAAATGGGCTAA
Organism: uncultured Cocleimonas sp.; assembly: GCA_964585525.1. Taxonomy (GTDB): domain Bacteria; phylum Pseudomonadota; class Gammaproteobacteria; order Thiotrichales; family Thiotrichaceae; genus Cocleimonas. The sequence goes on along the minus strand of CAZPEE010000107.1, from coordinate 6,995 downwards.
TTCTGGTCGCTTTATTGTCTGATTCCGGGTTTCCATTTTTTACTGATTCCGATGTTAGCGAGCTTTGGTTTCCGGTTTCAGGTTTATCAACAGCAACTGTTTTTTTACTTGCGCCATCAATAGCGGGAGCCACATTTAATGTCCATTCTGGCAAGGTGAATTTTTTCTGTGTTTTTGTTTTCACATCCCACCAGTCCACGCTAATTTCAGGAATAACGATTTTCCCTTCTGTATCAGGAAGGTAACTGATGTTCATTTCCTTTATACCATAAACCGTCTTGCCATCGGTACGTGTTTCAGACTTGCCCTTCTCTGGGTACAAACGCACATTAGCAGGTTTTGCAAGCTCAATATCCGGGATCTGGGAACCTGCCAGGCCTTTTGCCTGTAGCACAAGTGTTCGGGTTACTGGTTCGCCAACACGGAATTCCGGTGGGTTTCTGGCCCAGCTATCCTCAATGACAAGCTCCTCTGCAGGCAACCAGAATTTGCCATTAAATTCTTTTGGAATCGGCTGCACCTTAACATCAATGGATTCGCTATTGGCACTAAAAGGCTTGCTCGCCGCGCCGCGGTTAGAGAAAAAACCGCCACCTAAATCCCTAAAAAAAGGATCATTGGAAAATGGCGGGTTATTAAAGAAGCGATTCATAAAATCGGTATTGTCCCGGCGTTGGAGCTGATCTTCATTTCCTTTTCTGGCAATCGTTAGACGGCCTTTAACGCTGGTTGGCGGTATATGCAAGGTGCCACTTTTTTCCGGTGAAATGACAAAATGTTTTTCGATGACGGAATATTTTTTACCCTTGCGAACGGTGCGATAACGGCGATCTTCACCCAGTTGCTCAACGACTGCATCTTTAACGGTAGGTGAATATATTTTGCCGGTTTGCATCGCAGAATCATAATACAGCCTGACGGTATAAGGTATCTGCTGTTGCACATAAGGTTGCTGATTTTTAAGGTCTACAGTGGATTCTATAAATACATGCTGACTGGTTTGTTTTTCCAGCTCAGGTGGAATATCGGTGATTTTCAGACTCAGTGGTTTAGTCTTCTCTTGCCCCACCATAATTGACGGAATCTGTATTGTGCCTTTTTTGTGGGGCTGCAATTCAATCGTCCAGCTTTTTTTAATACGTTTACGACCGTTGAGAATATTAATCTGGGTGCTGGTACTTTTGCCAAGCACTTCAAAAGACTGGTTTAAGACACCTAAGTCAGGTTGTGCCTGACTATTCTGGTTGGTTTCTATGGTCAGGGTAATTGGATCACCTTCAAAAAAGGTATCCTGATTTAAAAAAGCCCTGACTTCTGCCCAGGCAGAATTGACAACAAATAGCGCGCTAAATAATAGAACGCCAGCAGCATATTTTTTAAGATTTGTTTTCATGTAATGATTAATCATCGTGTTATATACAGTAATCACCATGGGTTAACACCCTGCTGCGAAGACCGTTGGCGTTGCCTGTACTGGCGGATAAATTTACGCCGCAATAATCCTCCCGGATCATCCGGGATACGCCGTAACCACTGCTCTGCTGCCATTTTCTCTTCATTACTTAGTTCTTCTGCCGCAGCTTTAGTTCCCTGGGTTAATGTATCTTTACCCCCATCTTTTTCTGCTTTTTTTTGTTTTTGATTAGCCTCTTTTAAATCCTTAGACCGTTTCTTTTCTTTTGATTTAGCCTCCTTTTCAGCCTTTTGAGCAGTATCTTTTTGGTCGTCATCCTGACCATTTTGTTTACCTGCCTGCTTTTTTTCCTTGCCAGATTTCTTGTCTTTATCAAGTTTTTTTGCAGCCTCGGAAAATTGATTTTGGCCTTGTTTTTTATCACCTTTTTCCGCAGGCTGTTGCTGCTTTTTATTTTTTCCGCCCTCGCCCTGTTTATCTTTTTGATCTTTGCCCTGCTGATCTTTTTTGCCCTGTTTCTTTTCACCGGCCTTTTTATCACCGGATTCTTGTTTCTTTCCAGACTTGTTCTGCTCTCCGGGTTTTTTGTTGCCCTGCTTATTTTTATTTTTGTTTTTATTGTCCTTGTTCTGTTTATTTTGCTGTTTTTGATCCTTATGCTTTTTCTGCTGTTGTTGCTTCAGTAATTTTTCAAGTGCTGCTTTATTCGCTTTTGCATCCTGGTTGCCAGGGTCTTTTTTTAACGCTTGGTCATAAGCCTTGATAGCATCCTGATATTTTTTCAATTTAGCCAGTGCATTGCCACGGTTATAATCAGCATCCGCACCTTTTGCCTGCAAAAAACTTTCCAGTGCTTTTTGATAATTACCCTGTTTATATTCCGCGCTACCTCGTCGCAAAGGGTCTTTTGCCAACTTGCTTGCCTGTTCAAAGCGTTGTTGTTGCAGTGCCTTGTCAGCCTGTTGATCAGGACGTTGCCAAAGATCAGTAAAACTAAATGCCATAGCTCTCTGGGGTTGCAGCGCAATACTGCTCACACCAACCAATAAAATAATATTGAATAACCAACCACGCCGGAATGCCAGGGCAGCCAAAGGAATTAATAGCAAGATCAAATAAGGTCCGGTTGATTTCCAGTCCTGGGTATTTTGCTTATCGGTTTTCTGTGTTTTTAGCGCATCATTATTTGTCCCTTTTACTAGCGTATCGCTGGATAAGGGGTTTAACAATGCGTCTAAATCAGCATTACTGTTACTCATGGTTCGATAAGAGCCTCCGCCAGCGCTTGCCACGGCTTTCAAGGCGTTTTCATCCAGTTTGGCAATAACGGGAACGCCGTTGACCACACTGAAATCAGGAATTTTTCCACCCGCTTTTGTACCAACACCTAAAACAGAAACAGTGAAGCCATTTTTGGCAAGTTTTTTTGCCTGTTTTTCTGCCAGATTACCTACCACGCCATCGGCAATTAGCAAAACCTGGCCATTGTTGATACCTGCCTGGGTTAATAATTCATGCGCCTTTGCCAACCCCAGGTCAGCGCGGCTTCCCTGAACAGGCATGATTTCAGGGCTAAGCACTTGTAATAAAGAGCGAATCGTATCGGCATCACGGGTAAGCGGCGAGGCTGTAAAGGCATCGCCTGCAAACACCACCAAACCAATCTGGCCTTCTTCCTTGCGAGAAAGAATATCCTCAATTTTAAACCGCGCACGTGCCAGGCGCGAAGGTTTCAAGTCAGGAACCAGCATGGAGCGTGATAAATCCAGCACAATCACTCGGGCTGCATTGGTCTGGAATATTGGACGTGGTATCTTTTGCCAAACCGGGTCGGCCAGTGCAACCACCGTGATCAACCAGCCAGCGCCCAGTAAATAAAACAGGCTACGGCTGGTTTTTGAGTCATTGCCACTGAGTAATAGCGGTAGTAAATTCGCATCAATCACCTTATCCCAAACCTGTGAGCCACTACCTGATTTATATTGATAAAGCAGCCACAACAAGGCAGCAAGCGGGATTAGCGCCAAAAGCCATAATGGATGGACGAAATGGAATTGGCTGATCATGGGGAAGCCTCCCCGGAGATAGTTTCAGGCTTTGCCGGGGTTCTGGCAAAAATACCGGGAAACAAAGCAGAAAAAACAGCCAGCAACGCCATCAGTACCGTCACCATTAATCCGGCTGCCAATGGGTAATAATACATTTCCTTAACCGGGCGATAGCTTAAATCATCCTTGGATACCGGCTCGATTTTATCCAGGACGCTATAAATTTTCAGCAAGCCTGCCACATCACGCGCACGGAAATAGCGCCCACCGGTTTTATCGGCAATCGCTTTTAAGGTCGCTTCATCCAGGTCGCCACCCTGGGTTCTTTGCAGTCCAAACGGTGTTTGCACAAAACTTTCTTCTGCGCCAACACCGATGGTATAAATCCTGACTTTTTCCTGTGCAGCAAGGTCTGCTGCTTTAAGCGGCTCGACGTTGCCAGCAGTATTGGCACCATCGGTTAACAAAATCAACACGCGGTTTTTTTCCGGCTCTTTGCGTAACCGTTTTACTGCCAGGCCGATGGCATCGCCCATCGCGGTTTCCCTGCCTGCCAGGCCAAGTGCTGCCTCATCCAGCAAGGTTTTAACCGTTTTACGATCAAACGTGAGCGGCGCTTGCAAATAAGCCTGTGTGCCAAACAGGATCAAGCCTATGCGGTCACCTTCGCGTTTCTCGATAAAGTCACCCGCTACAGCTTTGACAGCCGTTAGCCTTGTTACACGGCGGTTGTTAATCTGCATGTCACGTATTTGCATGGAACCGGAAATATCCACAGCCATCATCAAACTGCGGCCGGTGATGGGCATGTTGACCGTTTCTCCAATTTGCTGGGGTCGTGCTGCGGCTGTTATTAAAAACAGCCAGGCAATTATTGCAAGGATTAACCGTAACGGTGAACGGTTGGTTTTAGTGCGTGTCAGGCTGGGTTGCACCTTGTCAAAAAAGGGAATGCGCAATGCAGCACTATTTGCTTCTTCCGCTCTTGGCACGAAGAATCGCACCAGAAATGGCAAGGGTAATGCCAAAAATAACCATGGCCAGGCAAACTCGATATTCTCCAGCATCATCTTCGCCCCGTTTGACAATGAACGGTTTTGGAAACCCACTCTTTCACCAGTTTGATGAGCGCCTTTACCTGTTTTTTAGTCAGTAGAGTCGCATCATTTGTGCGGTAGGGTGCATCGGCGAGGATGTGCCCAACGCCCTGTGTAAATTGATTGGTTTGGCCTGCATGGTCAAGAAACTGTAACCATTGTTTGCCGTTCAAACTGGCAATCTGGGTATGCGGGTAATGCATTAGCGCAAGCTGGCGCAGCAGTACATTGAGTTCTGCCAACACCTGATTATCCGGCTTGTTTAACAGTTTTTTCTCAATCGGTATCAAGTTTGCCAAAACGGCCTGTTGTTCACGCTGGCAACGCTGGTGTCTTAAATATTTAAACAAGGCCCAGCCACATAAAAACAATAGCAGTGTGGCAAGTATCCACCAGCCAGGCGCGGGTGGCCAGATATCCGGGCTGGCAGGCAAATGGATATCACGAAGTTGCAGTTTATCGGGCGCTGATTGTGGCATGATTCAAGCCACCTTTGAGAGTATCGAGTGACGCTGCCGAGCCGTGCCAAAGGTTTTTTGTAATACACTGGCAGGATCATCGGCTGTCGATATTTTTATCAGTGGGATATTACGTTGATGCATCAACCGGGCCACAGCCTGGTGGTGGGTATGAAAAAAGTCATTGTATTTCTCACGTCTTTTTTTGGAGCGCGTATTTAAAACCCCTGTGTTTTTTCCATCGGTTACGCCATAACGGCCTGGTGGTGGTGCCTGTAATTCCAGCGGATCCAGTATTTGTATGGCAATCAGGTCATTATGATGCGACAGGCGTAGCAGGTGATTGGAGGTTTCTTCATTGATTGTGTAGAAATCACTGATAATAAAAATAAGGGAACCGGGTCGTGAAATGCGCCGCAGGCGTTGTAGCTCATCATTCAGTGCATTTTCATTGCTTTTTTTAAGAGTATCTTGAATGCGCTGGAAAAACGCCTGCGGATCAACCTGTACGACTAACTCACGAATTAATTGCAGAGCACCACGTTTGCCACCCTTGGGAGGTAATTCCTTGTGTATTGCCCGCTGGTTTCCAACAATTAGAGCACCCACCCGATCACCGCGCAAGGTTGCCGCCCAACCTAATAAAGCGGCTATTTTAGCTGCTTGCACTGATTTGAATACATTTTTGGAGCCAAAAAACATACTGGGACTTAAATCCAGCAATAACATGACCGGGCGTTCCCGTTCTTCCTGATACAGTTTGGTATGCGGTTTACCTGCACGTGCCGTGACGCGCCAGTCCATGCTGCGAATATCATCACCTGCCTGGTAAATGCGGGATTCCTGATAATCCATGCCCCGCCCGCGAAAACGAGAATGATGACTGCCGGTGGTGGATGCCCTGGCGAAACTACGCTGGGATAAATCCAGTTTACGTGCCTGACCCTGCAACTGGATAAGTTCGGACACCGTGACATAAGTGCCTTTGTTTACGTGTGCTTTGCTGGCAGGCTTATCCGCTTGCCGTGATGCCGCAACAGTGCCCTTGTTCCGCTTCAGCCAGTTTGTTATCGCCTTAATCATGGTATGGATATGTGTATGAGGCTTAAGATACAGGCACCTGCCTGATTAATTCTTTTATCACATCGTCCGCTGAAACACCTTCTGCTTCTGCCTCATAAGAAACCAGGATACGATGCCGCAGTACATCATGCGCAATTGATTGCACATCTTCAGGCGATACATAGTCCCGTTGATGCAGCCAGGCATGGGCGCGTGCGCAACGATCCAGCGAAATGGTGGCACGCGGGCTACCACCGTAACTTATCCAGCGAGCCAGTTCTTCACTGTACGATGCCGGATTACGGCTAGCCAGGATTAATTGGACGATATATTCCTGCACTGGCTCAGCCATGTGGATATCCAGCACTTCCTGCTGTGCTGTTTCGACGGCTACCTTGGTCAAATTAACCGAGGTGGTTTTTGGCCCGGTGAACGATTCTCTCGCCTGGAGCCGCGCCAGTTCCAGAATCTGCCTTTCTGACTCAGCCGAAGGATAGTCAATAAAAACATGCATCAGGAAGCGATCCAGTTGTGCTTCGGGTAAAGGATAGGTTCCTTCCTGCTCAATCGGGTTTTGTGTCGCCATAACTAAAAAAGGCCGGGGTAAAGCATAGGTGGTACTTCCTACCGTTATCTGCCGCTCACCCATAGCCTCCAGCAATGCCGATTGCACCTTGGCTGGCGCACGGTTTATCTCATCTGCCAAAATCAAATTGTGAAACAGTGGGCCTTTCTGGAATATAAATTCACCGGTTTCCGGGCGGTAAACATCTGAGCCCGTTAAATCGCCGGGTAACAAATCTGGTGTAAATTGCAACCGATGAAAATCACCCTCTAAAATATTCGAAAGCTCTTTGATGGCTGTTGTCTTTGCCAACCCAGGCGCACCCTCAACTAAAAGGTGACCATCTGCCAG
>CAZPEE010000106.1:4784-7736 GCA_964585525.1 uncultured Cocleimonas sp. | reverse complement strand
TTCATGAAACGTCCTGGTTTACGCTATTTGTTTGTTTACTTGTTGCGCGAAGCCATGGCGGGGGATGTTTTCAAATTGTATACATCGCCTAGTATCTGCGCAGCTTCTGTCAGAAATACATCAACGGGTTTCTTGTCTTTGTGGAAAATATCATCATTTTGTGCCTTTTGGGCATCTTGTAATTCCTTGATGGTTTTGTAAGCTTTTAAGTGGTTTTCAGCCTGTAAGTTGTTTTCAATCGCTAACAAGTCATGGTTGAATTTTTCCCGCTTTGCCTTTCGTTTGGCTAAATTCAGGGAGACTGTTTTCTCATTGCCTGCTTTCACCAATAACTTGAATTTGTTGAGGGTTGAAACAAATTTGGGTGTTTTCATGATTCTGGCTTTGGATTTTTGTTTAGCCTTTTGCAATGCTGTATTTGAAAACGATTTAGGCCATACCTGATGCCTTGCCTCGGCAATTCTCCGCCAGGGCAGGGCGTTCTTTAAGGAGCGTTCGCCAAAATCACCCTTTATTTTGGGCAGTGACCAGGAGATGTCGGGTACGACACCGTGGTACTGGGTGCTGTCGCCATTGATACGGAAGAATTGCGCAGTGGTGACTTTCAATTGGCCGTAAGGGTCGTCAAATTTGGCGCGTGCGTAGGAATTTAGTGGTAATACGGTTTGTACGGTTCCTTTGCCAAAACTGGTTTCACCAATAATAAGGCCACGTTTGTAATCTTGAATGGCTCCTGCAAAGATTTCAGATGCCGAAGCACTGCCTTTGTCGATCATAACAGCTAGTGGGCCGCTATAGACTATGCCAGAGTCCCTGTCTTTTAGTATTTCTGTACGGCCGTCAGTATCATTTATTTGAACAACCGCGCCAGTATCAATAAAGAGGCCTGTTAGTTTGACAACTTCAGAGAGTGAGCCGCCACCGTTTCCGCGAAGATCAATGATCAGTTCATCAATGCCTTCTTTTTTTAATTCAACCAGTAATTTTTTAACATCTCGGGTGGTGCTACGGTAATCGGGTTTGCCATTCTCCTTACCCTGGAAGTCGATATAAAAAGAAGGTAGATCAATAATACCAACCTTTATTTTGCCATAAGGCCTTTGCACCTCAATGACACGTTTGCTGGCAGCTTGTTGCTCTAATTTGATTTTATCGCGGACAATGGCAACTTTTTCAGCTCCACCTGTAACCCCGGTGGCTGCAGGAAGGATTGAAAGCTCAACAGTGCTGCCTTTTTTGCCGCGAATTAGATTAACAACGTCAGTTAAACGCCAGCCAACCACATCAACCATTTTGCCATTTTTACCTTGTGCAACTCCGATGACACGGTCTCCGGGGGCTATCTTCCCGGTCAATTCCGCAGGGCCACCGGGTACGACGCTGACTATTTTTATGTATTCATCTTCCGCCCTTAATACCGCGCCAATACCACTTAAGGACAGGCTCATCTGAATATTAAATTCTTCTGTAAGGCGTGGAGAGAAGTAGGCGGTGTGTGGTTCCAGGGTACTTGCATAGGCGTTGGCAATCAGTTGGAAAAGCTCATTGTCCTTAATTTGTGCCGTCCTTTGTGCTAAAAGCTCATAGCGTTTTTTTAGAATTTTTATGGCTTCTTTTTCAGATTTATCCGCCAGCCGTTGGATGATAAGGTCATTCTTGATGCGTTTATCCCATAAACGGTTAAGTGCAGCCTGGTCTTTTGCCCAGGGGGCTTTTTTCCGGTCAAGTTTGTAGACATCATTGCCATTTAAATCTACGCCCTTGCCGAGTTGTTTGATGGCATATTGTGAACGTTCAGTAATGCGTTTTTGGTAGCGTGTAAAAATGCTAACGGCTGGGTCGGTGTTTCCATCACGGATGTAATCGTCAAACTTGTCACGGTGAACGTTGAACGAATCTATGTCTTTTTGGGTAAAATAAAGATGAGCCGGATCAAGCTGGTCAATGTAATGATCCAGAATCTTGCTCGAAAATTCATCATCAAGTTTAAATTTTTTATAATGGTATCTTTTAAGTAAACCATTGATAACTTTAAGCTCGTAGGAGTGTTTAAGGCTCAGATGTTTAGGTGTATCGGCAATTTTCTTGGCAGCAAGTGCGCTGTTATTTTGATGTGTTTTTGTCGTCACTTGCTCCGCTGCAACCGTATTACTTGGCGTGTTGCCAAGGCAAGCGGGTAGAGTGATTGCAATAGTAAAAAATAAACTACTGATTGAAAAGAATCGGATGCCTGTTTTTATCATTTCTCATACACATTTATTTGCTAAAAATATACCTGAACGGTATTGAACAACTATCATGGCATTTTTTTGATTTTCAAGAGGTAGCAGGAAAAACGAGTGAACACCGTAATTGATCAAGGTCAAATATGCACGAACTATACCTTAAATTGCATAAAAACTATACCCCAAAACAATACTCTTAAATAGCCGTAGTTTTTGGCTAAATCACTGTTAGGACATCACACGGTGCATGGTTTATAACCCCGTTTGTTGAAGAACCCAATAGCCTTGCCAGCCCCCTGCGTCCATGGGAACCCATCATAATCAGGTCGACATTGTTTTTTAGTGCGTATTCCAAAATAGTATCAACCGGGTGGCCTATTTCAACGACGCTGGACAGGTTTGAAAAATCCAGTTTGCTAATCGATTCATCCAGTTCTTTTTGAAGACGTTCAATTTGTTTTCTCTCAAAATCAGGATTCTCGGCAAGAACCGGGATGGATAGCTCCCCCAGGGCAGGATATACCTCGGCTGATAAGACTTCTGCGGCATGAATGACGGTAATTTTTGCATGAAAGGGTGTGGCTATTTCTGTCGCTTTTTTTAGTGCCATTTCAGCGTATTCTGAAAAGTCATTGGCGACCAGGATATGACGATAGCCGATGTATTCATCCTGTTCGGCAAGGTTTTGAATTTGTTTAAGCCATTCGATAGCATCTGATTGTTCATT
>CAZPEE010000106.1:0-4684 GCA_964585525.1 uncultured Cocleimonas sp. | reverse complement strand
AAAATAACAAAAAGCACTGGATTTATATCAAGCGTGCCTTGTGTTTTTTTATGACTCGAACCTGGCAAGTTCCTGATCGTTCAAAGCCTGCTTGTCTATTTTCAAATAGGCAATTCCTTCATCAACGGAAATGGCTGCCTGATGAACGCCTTTAATTGTTAATAACTGTTGTGTCACGTCTTTTACATGTTTTACATTGTCCAGGTACTTGTCGTTTAATTTAATAATCTGGGTTTTGAAATAATCGGGTTTAGGCAGACTCATCGCAACCATTAGTAGTATGGTTGCGGTAATGGCTCCAAAAATAAATACACCAGAAGTGCCCCAGTTTTGTAGTACCAGCCCGCCTAATGCTCCGCCAACAAAAATACCAAAAAATTGTGATGTTGAGTAAACGCCCATGGCGGTGCCTTTGGTGTTGACATCAGAATACTTGGCTACCAGTGAAGGTTGAACGGCTTCTAAAAAGTTAAAGCCGATAAAAAAGAGCAAAAAAGAGAATATTAAGGGGTATAGGCTAAAACTGCCTGTGCTAAATAAAACCTGCGATAAAATCAACAGGGCGACTGAAATGATAAATAGAATTTTAATTTTATGGTATTTCTCGGCAATGATGATCAACGGCAATGAAAGGATAAATGATATCAGCAACACGGGCAGGTAAATTTTCCAGTGCTCTGCGGTAGCCAGATGTAGCTGATCCCTGAAAATAAGCGGTAAAACGCTGAAATTTGCTGTCATCAAGAGGTGCAGTAAAAATACGCTGGCATTCATTCTTAGCAAGGTTCCCTGTTTAAGGACGGGTTTGATATAGTCGCCTATTATGCCTGCGTCGCGGTGTAGCCTGGTTTGTTTCGGGGTGGGCACAGCAAACAAAATAAGCAACATGCCTGTGAGTGCAAGTGCGGCTGTCGTCCAGAAAACCCCCGAAAGCCCCGCCCATTGGCTAATCAGCGGGCCAATAACCATGGCTGCTGCAAAGGCTATACCGATACTCATACCAATTAAGGCCATCACTTTGGCACGGTGGTCTTCACGGGTTAAATCAGCAGCCAGTGCCATGGTGGTTGCGGCAATCGCACCACTTCCCTGAACAGCCCGCCCTAAAATGGTGATATAAATATCATTGGTCAGTGCGGCGATCATACTGCCTATGGCAAAAACCAGCAATCCACCAATGATGACGGGCTTGCGTCCGATGTGATCTGAAAGCAGGCCCAGTGGGATTTGAAAGATTGCCTGGGTTAATCCGTAAATACCAATGGTCAGGCCAATCAGAAAAGGGGTTGCATGGCCCAGTTCTTTTGCAAACAAGGGCAAAATAGGCAGGATCATAAACAGGCCAAGCATGCGCACGGCAAACACAGCCGAGAGTGAGAATGCAGTACGGGTTTCCAGTTTGTTCATTTACTTGCCACTGATTAAAAAAGTTTTCATTCCTGAGACAAGACAGCGATAATAACAGATTAAAAATTTCTGTAATTGATAATTCGTAGCCATAGGATTTTGAGTGAATAACATCATATTACGCGGTGCGCGTACCCACAACCTGAAGAATATAGACCTTGAACTGCCAAGAGACAAGTTAATCGTGATTACCGGGCTGTCGGGTTCAGGTAAATCGTCACTTGCTTTTGATACGATTTTTGCTGAAGGCCAGCGCCGCTATGTTGAATCACTTTCTGCCTATGCGCGACAATTTTTATCGGTGATGGAAAAACCTGACCTGGATCATATTGAAGGCTTGTCCCCTGCGATTTCAATTGAACAAAAAACCACGTCACATAACCCGCGTTCAACGGTTGGCACGATTACCGAGATTTACGATTACCTGCGTTTGCTGTTTGCCCGTGCCGGTGAGCCACGCTGCCCGGAACATGGTACAACACTGAATGCGCAGACGGTGAGTGAGATGGTTGACCAGATTTTAGCCTTGCCAGAGGGCAGTAAACTGATGATGCTGGCACCGGTGGTTCGGGATCGAAAGGGCGAGCATCTGCAACTGTTTGAAGAACTCAAGGGACAGGGTTTTCTGCGTGCGCGTGTTGATGGCACGGTTTATGACCTGGACGAAGTGCCGGAACTGGAACTGCGCAAAAAGCATACCATTGAGGTGGTGGTTGACCGTTTTAAGGTGCGTGATGATTTGCAATTGCGCCTGGCAGAATCACTGGAAACCACGCTGCGATTATCAGAAGGCCTGGCGATGATCGCCTGGATGGATGAAGATGATGCCAAACAGCATGATGAAATACTGTTTTCGGCGAACTACGCCTGTAACCACTGTGGCTATTCCTTGCAGGAACTGGAACCACGCTTATTCTCATTTAACAGCCCAACAGGCGCTTGCCAAACCTGTGATGGTTTGGGTGTTCACCAGTTTTTTGATCCAGAACGCGTCGTTTCAAAACCAGAATTGAGCCTGGCTGGCGGTGCGGTGCGCGGCTGGGATAAGCGCAATGCCTACTATTTTCACATGATAGATTCACTGGCGAAGCATTATGGTTTTGATGTGGATACGCCTTTCAACAAGCTACCGGCAAAAATCAAAAAAGTGATTTTATACGGTAGCGGCCGCACCAAAATTGATTTCACCTACATAGGAAAACAGGGGCAAACCTTCCAGCGCACCCACGCCTTTGAAGGGATTGTGCATAACCTGGAGCGGCGCTACAAAGATACCGATTCTAATAGCGTGCGAGAAGATTTGCTTAAGTACATGTCGGTGGAGTCCTGCCCGGATTGTAATGGTGAACGCTTGAATGAATCTGCGCGCAATGTCTTTATCACTGAACGCAACCTGCCTTCGATTACTGATATGGCGATTGGGGAAACATTTGATTATTTTGATAAGATCAAGCTAGAAGGAAAGCAGGCAAAAATTGCCGATAAAATTATACGCGAAATTAAATTACGCCTGGAATTTTTGGTCAATGTGGGGCTGGATTACCTGACCCTGAGCCGCAGTTCGGAAACCTTATCCGGTGGTGAGGCGCAACGTATCCGTCTTGCCTCGCAAATTGGAGCAGGGCTGGTGGGCGTGATGTACGTGCTGGATGAGCCATCCATTGGCTTGCATCAACGCGATAATGACCGTTTGTTAAAAACGCTGATTCATTTGCGTGACCTTGGCAATACCGTGATTGTGGTTGAGCATGATGAAGATGCCATCCGCAAGGCGGATTATGTGGTGGATATTGGCCCCGGAGCAGGTGAGCATGGCGGCTATATTGTGGCGCAGGGCAAGCCCAAACAGATCGAAAAGGTCAAAGCGTCCTGTACCGGGCAGTTCTTGTCAGGCAAGCGCAAAATAGAAGTCCCCAAAAAGCGTGTAAAAGCAGATAAGAAAAAGATGCTGCGCCTGATCGGCGCAACCGGCAACAACCTGCAATCAGTCACGGCTGAAATCCCGGTTGGGTTGATGACCTGTATCACCGGTGTTTCCGGTTCGGGTAAATCAACCCTGATCAATAGCACGCTCTACCCTAATATTGCCCGTTTCCTGCATAACAGCACGATGACTGCATCACCGCTTGAAAAGATTGAAGGGCTGGAGTTTTTTGATAAAGTAGTCGATGTTAACCAAAGCCCGATAGGGCGTACACCGCGCTCCAATCCCGCCACTTACACAGGCGTGTTCACGCCAATCCGGGAGCTGTTTGCGGCTACCGCTGAAGCTCGTTCACGCGGTTATTTGCCGGGGCGCTTTAGTTTTAACGTCAAGGGTGGGCGTTGTGAAGCCTGTCGTGGTGATGGCGTGATCAAGGTTGAAATGCATTTTCTACCCGATGTCTATGTGACCTGTGATGTGTGCAACGGCAAGCGCTATAACCGCGAAACACTCAATGTGCATTACAAAGGTAAAAATATCTACGAAGTGTTACAAATGACGGTAGAGGAAGGGCGTGAGTTCTTTAGCGCGATTCCGGCTATTAAACAAAAACTGCAAACCTTGCTGGATGTGGGGCTGTCCTATATCACGCTGGGGCAAAATGCCACCACCATTTCCGGTGGTGAAGCGCAGCGTGTCAAACTTGCCAAAGAGCTATCCAAACGCAGTACCGGTAAGACGTTATATATCCTGGATGAGCCAACCACAGGTTTGCATTTCCATGATGTTGATGTGTTACTGCAAGTGCTTCACAGGCTGCGTGATGAAGGTAATACCATTGTGGTCATTGAGCATAACCTGGATGTCATCAAAACCGCTGACTGGATTATTGACCTTGGTCCGGAAGGTGGCAGCCGGGGAGGGCAGGTCATTGCCACAGGCACACCGGAAAAAGTTGCTGGCAACAAAAAATCATTTACCGGGCATTATTTGCAAAAAATGCTATGAACCTTTGATGTCTATCTATGTATAGTGTTTTTGAATATTAATGCATAATTATATGCCGATAATCTAACATACTGTTTTTATTGTGATTTTTTGTGTCTCTAATTGACAACACTAAGCCGAATAGGCATTATTGTGCCACAATTGCGGATTATCAATCGTTAATCCGTGTTAATAATCACTAAAATTCCCCAGGAGGAAGAAAATGCAAAAAGCATTTAAGCCAGGTTTAATCGCAACATCCGTGGCGGCTGCCATGTTGTCACTGATGTCCCAGCAAGTTTATGCCACTAACGGCTATGCAGCACACGGTTTTGGCTCGCTTCAAAAGGCTATGGGCGGTACAGC
>CAZPEE010000105.1:0-7750 GCA_964585525.1 uncultured Cocleimonas sp. | reverse complement strand
GTACGCAGGGAACACAGAGAAAAGCCTGGCTCTTTTCGGTTTACTCTGCGGTACTTAGCGACCTCTGCGTTATAAAAAATAAGTAAGTTAGGCAGTAAAAAGTTTATTTTTTTGCCCGTAACTTGGTTTCAATAAAGTCTTTATGGGAGACATAGATCAGGTCTGCAATACGTCTGATGACGTGTTCTTCGTACTTGTCTAAAACTTTATCGGCGTAGGCGATGCGCCACAGGTTTTCAATCAGTTTGATTTTTTGTTTTTCGCTGTAGTTGTCGTTAATCAGACGGGTGAATTCAAAATAATCGGTGGAAGCTTCATATTCTTTGCTTGCCAGCTCCACCAGTTCATCGGCATCTGCCTGATTGAGGTTAAAGGATTTCCGGGCAAGCTCGATGAGCATTTCTTTTTCTTCAGGCTGTTGCTGGTAATCAGCTTCTGCAACTTCCAGCATCAGTGCAGCCATGGCAAGCCTGGTTGCGTGTTCCGGGTCTTTCTGGGTGGTCTCTGATTTTGGCGCAAGTTTCAGGTCGAAGAATTTTTTTATGAAATTATTCATTTAACAGGTTTGTTGTTCTCCGACTTCGAAAGTCCAAAAGGATGCACCACTTATTTTACGGCTATGTGCCGGTTGTAGCGATGACCAGGGTAACGGGAGCGATGAAGTTCCCAGCTTCCAGGCTGGTTAAAAGAGAAGCGTTGACCACGAATGGTAGAATCTGAGTGGATATTGGCCCGTGCAGTAACCTGGATATGTTTGCTTGTTTTGAAAAGCCGAATCAGTTTCCTGACGTTACGCATGCTGGTTGTACCTTTGATAGTGTAATTAACCGTTACATCTACATTGCGTTGCGGTTTGCTTTTTTTGACCGATGCCGTTACTTGCAAAGCCTGGCTGTTTTTAAGCAATTGCCTGAACATTCTGGCTGTCCTTGCGTCGGTTGTGCCATGTGCCGTGTAACTGATATGCCGGGTTTGATGTTGCATTGGGTGTGGGTTGTTATTTTTTTGTAAGGCATGGTTATGTGCCGCAGCCGATGCAATGCCACTGATCAGTAGCGCAGAACAAAAAACAAGCCCGTTTGTTGATATGAATTTCATGTGGTTTAGCCCCTTTGGTATGAGTAGTTCCATCACAGCCCATGCGATGATTTTATTTGCAAAATCTACAGTGTTTAATTGTGTTGTTATTGATAAATGCAGGCTTGCCATTCTAACTTAAGCAGGCTGTTTTTTCCAGCATTACACGATATTTGGGCTACTTCTACTTGTCGTAGTGCTTTCTTCCAGAGTGTATTTTTAATAAACGCGCTAAGTAGTTAACTGAGGTTTTAAAGTGGGTGTTGTGCTAGGATTTTTAGGGATGCTGAATCTCAAATTACTGATACCCGATGTTAACTGGCTTAAACGCCTGCGCCATTATGGTGTGTCTGGTGATATTTCCGCCGGTGTAACGGGGGCCATGCTGGCTTTTCCGCAGGCGGTTGCATTGGCTGCTTTGGCAGGGATGCCGCCTGTTTATGGTATTTATGCCAGTATTATCCCACTGGCTATTGCGGCCTTGTGGGGGAGTTCCTGGCAAGCTATTGGTGGAACCAATACAGCCATGGCAATGTTGTTGATGGCGGCGGTTTCTGTACTCGCGGAGCCTGCCACGGATCAATATATTGCAATTGTTCTGGTGCTGACGTTTGTTACCGGTATTTTTCAGTTATTGATTGGGTTATTTGGTTTGGGCCGGGTTCTGGATTTTATTTCATCAACCGTGATCACAACCTTAACCATGGCGGTAGCGGTCAGTATTATGGTCGCGGTGCTACCCAGTGCGCTTGGTAGTAGCACTGAGCCTTCGGGGACGGTACTTAGGCGTTTGCTACAATTGCCGGCTGTGTTTGGCAGTATCAATATTCCGACGATGTTACTGAGTGTTGCAACCCTGGTAACGGGCCTACTTGCCAGGAAATACTATGCCAAGTTTTCTTTTATCATTGCGGTTGCTGCGGGTACGGCGTTTTATTGGGCAGCCAGACTGTTGATAAATCAGCCGCAGTTTTTGTCTGAACTTACTTCAATGAGCATGCTTGAAGCGGTTTCTTTTGATTTGTTTTCCTTTGCGTTGCCTGATGTATCGTTGCTTCCCCGCGATGAAAATAGTGTGCTGCATTTACTGATTAGTGCCTTGTCGCTGGCTTTATTAGGTATGACGCAGGCAGTAGTGATCGCACGTTCACTGGCCTTGTCCTCCGGGCAGCGGATAGATGCAGATAAGGAAATCATCGGGCAGGGTATGGCCAATTTAAGCGCTTCATTATTTTCAGGCTTTGCGGTGTCCAGCTCCTTTAGCTCCAGTGCGACTAACCAGGTGTCGGGCGCAAATACTCCGCTTGCGGCTATGATTATTGCCCTTTTGGTCTTTTTGGTTGGTTGGCTTGCGGCAGATTATTTATCCCTGATACCAGTTGCGGTGATTTCTGCGGGTTTATTCTTGATTGCTATTTCCATGTTTAAACCACGTAATTTCCTTACCTTTAGGCATCCGCGCCATGAATTTTTGATTTTTCTGGTGACGCTGTTAGCTTCTCTTGGTTTTGGCTTGATAGCCGGGATCATGTCGGGTGTGGTGTTATCGGCCCTGGTTTATTTGTGGTTGACATCGCATCCCAAAATCCAGGTAGAAGAGCAAATTGCTAGCGATGGTAGGCCGATTCATTTGGTAACGATTGAGGGTAGTCTGTTTTTTGGTGCAGTACAGCGGGTTGAGTCGGTATTACGGCAATGGACACACAGGGATGGCGCAGCCAGTACGCTGCTCGTTCGCACCGACCACTTAAGTTACCTGGATGTGCCGGGGATTCGTTTGTTGATTGAGGAGGCAGAACGGCGTATCAAGGCGGGTGGTGATTTTTACCTGTATGTGGAACGCGATACGATTTACCAGCAGCTTGAAAATTCCCGTTTGCTACCTTTGATTGGCAAGGAACATATTATCCGCCCGGATACGGATCATCCGATGAAACGTATTTTGTTTCCTTTCCAGGCGGGAGATTCCGGTCGTTTGGCAAAATCTCATGATGAACCCATTTTTACACCTTTGCATTATCCTTATGCGCCCTGTTCCAGTGAGGTTGTAAAAAATACGCTGTTGCGTTATCTCCACGTTAACCGGGTTTTTTCCAGTTTAAGCCATGAGCAATTAAATGAACTGGTCTGTCGTGCGTCATTACATAAGGCAATTAAAGGGGATGTGCTGGTTGATGCAGCCCAGCCATTGAAAAAGGTCATGATCTTGATACAGGGGGAACTCAGCCTGGCAAAATCCAGCGAGGCGCAAAGCCTGCAATTTAATCGAACAATCACAGCGGGAAAAACAGACAGTATTATCACGCCGCCAGTCACTGCGTTAACGAACACAGGCGATGCGAAAAAAACACAGACAAAGCGGTCAAATGATACAAGCATATCCCCGTCAATCGTGTTAAAGGTACAGGCAATCCAGACAGCTTACTATTTGCTTATATCGTCAGGGGAACTGGATAGTATCCTCGGTTGGTCGCCGATGGGTTCCGATAAAAAAATGGCATCCGTGCTGGATTTTCTGGATGCAAATATTCTTAATGAAATACAAAAGAGGCTCGTTAAAAAAACAGTCAGGCGTAATCAGCTACTGGTTCGCCAGGGTGCGCCCGCTGATGCATTTTATATCATTTATCAGGGAGAGGCAGAGGTGGTTCGCCGTAACATCATGGCGGGTACACGACAAGTGATCGCACGTTTGACCCAGGGCGATTCGTTTGGTGAAGAAGCATTACTTCAGGGCATCAGCCGTAATGCCGATGTGCGCATGAGTCGCAGCGGTGAAGTCGGTGTGTTATCAAAAAACGATTTTGATGCATTATTGCGCCCGGTTATGGCTCCTGGCATTGAGCTTGATGAGGCGAAAAAACTTACCGATTCAGGCGTTGCACGCTGGCTGGATTGTCGCTTTGAACCAGAATATAGCCATGGCATGCTTGCCGATGCGATTCGCATGCCATTAAACCAGGTCAGGCAGCAGGCTCACACGCTGGATGTTGATCTGAGCTATATCGCTTATTGCAATAATGGCAGGCGCAGCCAGGCAGTAACCTTTTTGTTACGCGAAAGAGGCTTGAAGGTAGTGTTCCTTGAAGGCGGCTTGGCGGCTTATGGTTCTGCTCAGATTGAACTCGTTTAGTTTGATAATTTGATTCATTTTGAACTTTTATATCTCAAATAGTCTACCTATATCAATAGGTTCAATCAGGTATCCATCATGAAAAAAAGTACAATCAAAAAGGGCTTGTGTGTTTCCACAGGCATGCTGGCACTTGTTGTATTGCATGGCACTTCTTTTGCAGAAAAAACAGATAAGTTAAACGAGGTAAAACAAACTGCCACTGACAAACCTGTTACGCATATCTCACAAACTCCCGTCGCAAAAACCATAACAGTACCCAGTGCAAATAAGACACTGAAAGTTATGGATAAAGATGGCGACAGCAAGATTTCTTTTGATGAATTTTATGATTTTCAGGAACAGCAAAAAAAGCAGCGTGCCGAAAAAGAAGTGAAACGCATGATGTCGCAGTGTGACAAGAATAAAGATGGTTCAATCAGCAAGGATGAACTGGCATCGGAAGACGAGGTGGAAAAATACCTTGATCCTATTGCCTATGATGATTTTGATGAATCTGAACGGGTGAATGCACTGAATAAACGCTGTATGTTTCCCCTGGAAGCCATGGAATTTCTGGATATTGATGGCAATGGTTCAGTGAGTCGGGAAGAAATGTTGCAGGCAAATTCACAGGGTCGCCGTCCCAGTAAAAAGATGGAACGTAAACTCGAAAAGCGTATGCAAAAACGCGAAGCCAAGCGCAAGCGCAAAGAATTTTCAAGCTGTGACACGAATGGCGACCAATTACTCAGTTTACGTGAAATAGTCTCCATGAAATGCACCATACACATGTTTACCGAACAATTTGATGCCTATGATAAGAACAAGGATCAACTACTGACGATTGATGAAATAACCGCAAATATTAAACCAGTAGAATTCAGGCCACCAGGCATGCCATCTGAAGCGGAACGTCGTAAAAAAATGCCACCTTTAATGCGCCTTGAAACATCCATGTATGAATGTGACAAAGATGAAGATGGCCGCCTTGGCAAAAACGAAACCATTGAGGCGCAATGTGAGCAGGACATGCTCTATTTTGATACGGTAGACCACAACCAGGATGGCTATGTCAGTCAGGATGAACTTCAGCGCATGCGTATGAAGAAACGCTTTGACCGACTGGATAAAAACAAAAATGGCTTCCTGGAAAAGGCGGAGTTTGGCCGTTTATCACGTGGTTTTATTCGCTGATGGTCCCTGATCGTAAACGACTATTGACAAGACCGTCATGCAGCGGTATCTTGCGCGCCTCACAATCGTGAGTATCAAGTAATACCCAACACCATGCCGAGGTGGCGGAATTGGTAGACGCGCTAGCTTCAGGTGCTAGTGGGCTTCGGCCCGTGGAGGTTCAAGTCCTCTTCTCGGCACCATTAATCATTTGCTTACTCTCCTGCTAAACGTTAGTTCTTATTTTTCCTTCTTTTGGTCTTTATAAAAAGGAGGTCTTATCCCAATGCCAGTAAGTTAAGCCAAACCTGTCATTCTGGCTCTTAGCATTGGGTCTTATCCAACTCTATTGGCAATTATTTCATGCAAAAAAAAAACCACCTAATCATGCTATACACGTTCTGCAAAAGCGTATCTATTTGATAGCTTGGAGATATACTCAAGTTTAATTGATTTTGATCATTTAACTATCCGGCAACAAGCTGTTTAGTTCACTATACTCAGTACATTGTCATAATTATCGTGACAGAGTACCTTGTCTTATTTGTTGAATCTTAAAAAAGGGTGGGAATAATGCCGCAAGCAGAAATGGGGTTAATTGGTTTGGCTGTGATGGGTCAGAACCTCGCCTTGAATATCAATGACCATGGTTTTCCGTTGGCGGTTTATAACCGCAGTCCGGAAAAAACCGAGGCTTTCCTATCAGGTGAAGCCAGGGATACGCAAATTACCGCAGCTTATTCCCTGGAAGAGCTGGTAGGCCAACTCAAAAGCCCGCGCCGTGTGATGTTGATGATCAAGGCGGGCAAGCCGGTAGATATGACGATTGATGCCTTGCTGCCGTTGCTGGACGAAGGCGATATTATTATAGATGGCGGAAATTCACATTTCCCCGATACCATCCGCCGTACCCAGTCCCTAAAAGAAAAAGGCATTCTGTTTATCGGAACCGGTATTTCCGGTGGCGAGGAGGGTGCACGCTTTGGCCCATCCATTATGCCCGGCGGAAACCCGGATGCCTGGCCTCATGTGAAGGATATTTTGCAATCGATTGGGGCGCAGGTTGATGGTGAACCATGTTGCCAATGGATCGGCGAGGGCGGTGCCGGCCATTATGTGAAAATGGTTCACAACGGTATCGAATACGGTGACATGCAGTTGATTGCCGAAGCTTACCAATTGATGCACGAAGGTCTTGGCCTGAACCACCAACAGATGCATGAGGTGTTTAAAGGCTGGGACGAAGATGCCTTGAATTCGTATTTGATTGAGATTACAGCTGACATCATGGCGGTCAAGGATAGCGATGGTGAGCCTCTGCTGGAGAAAATACTGGACACAGCCGGGCAAAAAGGTACGGGCACCTGGACGGCCGTAAGCGCATTGGAGCAGGGAATCCCCTTAACCTTGATTGGTGAAGCTGTTTTTGCGCGTTGTCTGTCATCCCTGAAGGCGTTAAGAGTGAAAGCCAGTAAAGCCTATCCAGAGGAGCAACGGCCTGTTTTTGAGGGTGACATGGATGAAGTGTTACTGGCATTGGAAGAAGCACTGTACGCTTCCAAAATCATGTCCTACGCACAGGGCTTTATGTTGATGAAACAGGCATCCGATGAATACGGCTGGAATCTGGATTATGGCAATATCGCGCTGACCTGGCGCGGTGGCTGTATTATCCGTAGTCATTTTTTAAATAACATCAAGCAGGCATTTGATAAAAACCCGCAACTGGAAAACGTGTTACTGGATGATTTTTTTGTCCATATTGTTAAAAAAGCGTTACCTGGCTGGCGTGAAACTGTGCAAAAGGCGATTGGTTTAGCGATTCCCGTACCTGCTTTTAGTTCGGCATTATGCTTTTTTGATGGTTTCCGTTCGGCTAAAACCTCCGCCAATTTACTCCAGGCACAGCGCGATTATTTTGGCGCGCATACCTATGAACGGGTTGATAAGCCTCGTGGTGAATTTTTCCACACCGACTGGATAAACGAGAAAAAATGAATCAATTAGCTTCAGACTCTGCTGTTTTAGAACCCTGCACTTTTGTTATATTTGGTGCTACAGGAAACCTGGCTATCACCAAATTATTACCTGCCTTATACCATCTGGATACTGCTGGTTTGCTGCCTGAAGGTATGAAAATTCTGGGTGTAGGGCGGCGCATTGCAGATCGTCAAAGCTGGATTTCAGAGCTAGAAAAAGACCTTGCAGATAGGGTGCGTGGTGGTCTGGATAAGGCGCTTTTTAGCCGTTTTTGTAACAAGCTTGCCTACTTTCAGGGAGGTTTGAAAAAGACCGAAAGCTATAAACAATTATCCAGCTTTATAAAGGAGAATAACTTCCCAAGCCATATTGCATTTTACTTTTCATTGCCGCCTTCCTTGTATA
>CAZPEE010000104.1:4676-7805 GCA_964585525.1 uncultured Cocleimonas sp. | reverse complement strand
TTTTTGTTAATCATCATTATCGTTTTAGAACCTGAACGGGTGAAACCTTATATCACTACGGAAATTATTCGGCAAATCAGGTTATTAACTGAATCCTTCCGTTTCACTAAAAGCATAGCCAATGTGTAAAAAAAATAGATGATTTATATGGTGTTTTCTATAGAAAAACCTACAATGAACTTATGCTTACAAACAAACCGATGAAAATGATCCAAACACCACTGCCCAGAACGTTTTTTTATACTATTTTTCTGATTCTTGGTTTGGCAGCATTAAGTGCATGTTCCAGCCTTAAACCACAGGCGGAGGGTAATATCAAAGCGGCTTCAAATCAGGCAAATAAAAATATCCCCGCTATCACGGCTGTTGACCTGAATGCATTTCAATCGCTAAATTCTATTTTGCCTAAACTGGCAATACACAAAGCGGTTTTAGTGGGCGAAATCCATACTCGTTATGGTGATCATCTTAACCAGTTGGCGGTGATTAAAGGTTTGCATCAACGCTGGGGTAAGATGGCAATTGGACTGGAGATGGTACAGCAGCCATACCAGAGCGCACTGGATGATTATATTGCTGGCCGTATCAATGAGCACGATATGTTGCGTAGAACCCAATGGTATGATCGCTGGAAATATGATTTTCGACTCTATCGGCCTATTTTCAGGTATGCAAAACAGAATCGCATCCCTTTGGTGGCGTTGAATGTCCCGAAGGAAATCACCAGGCGTATTACTAAAGTCGGGATTAATGGTTTAACCGCCAAAGAGCGCGCCCAACTCCCCCGCACTTTAGATAAATCTAACCCTGCTTACACAGCACGCTTAAAGAAAGTGTTTGGCGGACACATGAAAACCAGCAGTAAACGCTTCGCACAATTTATGGAAGCCCAACTGGCATGGGATGAGGGCATGGCCTCACAAGCAGCCCGGTATTTACAACGTCATCCCGGTTATAAAATGGTGATTATTGCTGGTGGAGGTCATGTGATAAACCGGGAGGGTATTCCTGACCGCCTACAGCGGCGTATACATTCCAAACCTGCTGTCGTATTAAATAATATCAATGGTATACCCAACCCTACCCAGGGTGATTTTTTATTATTATCCAAAGATGTCAAACTGCCAGAAGCGGGAAAGCTTGGTATTGCAATGAAGGAGAGCGACGCTAAAAATGGCGTGATAGTTAGCCTGGTTCAAGCACATAGCGCCGCAGCAAAAGCTGGCATACAAACAGGGGATAAGATTGTGCGCTTAGGTAATATGCCGATCCGTGCCAGTGAAGATGTGTTGCTGTGGGCGCTTGATAAAAAGCCCGGCGATAGTGCAATGCTTCTCTTAAAGCGCAATCAGCAAATGCTTACGAAAAAAATCACCTTGCGTAAAGCACGCCCCATGAGTATGTCGGGCATGTCGTTTAAAATGCATCCGGGAAGATTTAAGCATGGCAAAAAACATGGCAAGCATAGCAAGAAGCATCCACGATAATCGTTCACCAGTTATCAGCGCCTGCCTTATCCCAGTTTAACTGCCAGTTGGGTGGCACGGTTTTTTCATCCAGCAAACAGCCTTCATCCAGCCATTCATAAATCTCGGCATAGGTTTTAATCTCGGAGCCATCCACCCGTCGGTTAATATGTTCTGGCTTAATATCCTCTGTGCTTTTTAAACCGGCAACGGCCAGCAAATCGACCAAATGATAAATCATGGATTGATGATAATTAGCCACGCGTTCGCCTTTATCTTTTATATCCAGCGCCTGGTAACGTATCGGGTTTTGTGTCGCGATACCCGTGGGACATTCATCAGTATTACAGTGGCGTGCCTGGATGCAGCCAAGTGCAAACATCATGCCCCTGGCCGAATTGATGGTGTCCGCGCCCAGCGCTATTGCCCGCAACATGTGAAATGCCGAGATGATTTTTCCTGCTGCAATGATGCGAATTTTATTCCGTAGCCCAATACCAACGAGTGCATTATTTACAAACGAAATGGCATCCCACAGTGGCATGCCTACAGAATTGGTCAGTTCAACCGGGGCAGCGCCGGTGCCACCTTCAGAGCCATCTATGGTAATAAAGTCAGGTGTAAGTCCTGTTTCAAGCATGGCTTTACAAATCGCTAAAAATTCTGATTGATGGCCAATACAAAGTTTGAAGCCAACGGGCTTCCCTCCACAGAGTTCGCGCAACCGGGTAATAAATTCAAGCAAGCCTTTGGGTGATGAAAAAGCGCTATGTGCAGGTGGCGAAATGACATCTTTCCCTATCGCCACACCGCGAATATCAGCGATTTCCTGGGTAACTTTTACGCCCGGTAAAATTCCACCATGACCAGGCTTTGCTCCCTGTGATAGTTTTACTTCAATCATTTTTATCACATCGTTACAGGCGGTTGTTTTAAAAGCATCTTCAGAAAAGTCGCCGTTGTAGCTGCGACAGCCAAAATAACCTGTTCCAATTTGCCAGATCAAATCACCACCGTGCTTTAGATGATATGGTGTAACGCCACCTTCCCCGGTGTTGTGTGCGAAGCCGCCTTTTTTGGCACCTTTATTGAGCGCAAGAATGGCATGTTTGCTCAAAGCGCCATAACTCATCGCCGAAATATTCAGTGGTGATGCAGCATAAGGCTGTCTACAGTTGACCTCTCCAAAGAGTATCCGAGGATTTTGTTTAAGATTGATGCTCGGTGCAAGAGAGTGGTTGATCCATTCATAACCTTGTCGGTATACATCAAATACAGTTCCGAATGGCCGGGTATCACGTACACCTTTGGCACGTTGGTAAACCAGTGTGCGAAATTCACGGCTAATTGGCATGCCATTGGTATCGGTTTCTATAAAATATTGCTGAATCTCAGGTCGCACATATTCCAGCATATAGCGAAAACGCCCAATCACCGGGTAAAGCCTCAACACGGTTCGCTTGCGCTGTATGATGTCGTAGGTGCCAAGTGCAATGACAGGCAGGATGATAATAAACAGCCACATGATTGATGGCCAGATAAATGATGTGATTAAAACAGCAAGTGAACTTGCCATGGAGAGATAGACAAAACCTTGTCGAACCGTCATCTGTGTCTGACCTTTTTGTTGTTGCATACATAAATGTTACCCGCATATTTCGCC
>CAZPEE010000104.1:0-4576 GCA_964585525.1 uncultured Cocleimonas sp. | reverse complement strand
TAGAGTCATTTCAGCCATGTTAAACAAAGCACACTATGTTACAGATGTCCATTATGACCGTTATTAATACGCAACGGGCTGTTGATATAGATGCTTGTTCATTGTTCATTTTAAGAGAATTGCACATATAGAAGATAAGCAAATTAGAATGAACTAAATCATTTTTAATCACTCATATGTTGCCAATATGTGGAAATCTCTGCATGTTGATTGACGACATGGATAGCAGATAAAAATAAAAAGTATAAAAAAACCTTTATTAGTAAATCATGGTTTGCTAATATGCCGCGAAATTCATGGTTCATCCCCCTTAAATGAACCTCAAACAACCTTATGGACAAGGTCTCTGACATGTTTAGTAAAACTATTGTATCAAAAATATTTGCTGTTTTAACAATGGCAATATCATTAACTGTATTGTCAACACCCGCTAGTGCTGCGCCAAAAAGTAACAATTCCTACCTTAAAAAAACGTCTTTTAGCCCACAAAAAAAATCGTTTGGTAAATATCTGAAAGTGACGGCAACGGCCTACACATCACATGTTGGGCAAACAGACAGCACGCCAAACATTGCAGCATGGGGTGATCGCTTGCACCCTGGCATGAAAGCCATTGCGGTTTCGCGGGATTTATTAAAAATCTACGGTCTAAAGCATAAACAGAAAGTACGGATTAAAGGCCTAAAAGGTGAATATGTCGTGCTGGATAAAATGCATAAGCGCTGGCGCAAGAAGATTGATATTTACATGGGTAAAGATAAGCGCAAAGCATTCCGCTGGGGACGCCGTAAAGTTACTATTCACTGGAACTGATTAATTTAAGAATTAAAGAGCATCCTCTGCCCGCCATTGTGGAACAATCGCGGGCTTTTTTTGGCTAAGCCGAATATTTCATGAAGGCGGTTATCATCTGTCAAATAGCTTAATCCTGAATCCGGGCTAGCCAAAAATACGTGTGGCGATAATTAATAAAACATTTAATAACAAGATGGCTACCAGGGTTGAAAAATCCATCATGCCAACGCTGGGTACGAATTTGCGAATCGGCCTTAGAATTGGGTTTGTGAGGCTGTTGATGAGGGGATACATTGGGTGGTGTGCAGCATTGCCCATCCAGCTAAATATAACCCCGATGAATAAAACGATAATATACAGCCAGATGATGCCAATAATCAGATCCCCCAGGGATGTAAATAAGAGCTGTGGGAGGTTCATGCTTCCATAGCCAATTAGCGAGATCAGACTATTTTTTAGCAGAGTGAGTCCGTAAGCAAGCACAACGGCTGAAGTATCAATTTTGCCAAAAGAGGGGATAAAGCGCCTCATTGGTGCCAATACAGGGTTGGTTGCTTTAACCACAAACTGGGAAAGTGGATTACGGAAATCAGCACGCGAAAAGCCTAATAACAGGCGTAGCAGCACAGCAAAAACGTACAGTGAAATGATTGAACTGATTAAAAATATTGAAATTTCAGCGCCTAGGGATAATTGATTCACGTTTGTTGTGTTCTCCAGTTTTGCTTGGCATTTGATAAAATTACAGTTTGCACCTGAATGGTTTTTTGAGAAATCCCATTTTCTTTTTGAAACGTCCGGGTTAGCTAAGTTCTATTGAGCGATCTCTGGCGGCAATCAGCGCTTCTTCAAAAAGCGTCGTTAGTCCACCAGTTATCAGGGTGTTAATGGCGGCTTCTGTTGTGCCGCCTTTTGAGGTAACTTTTTTGCGCAAGGTAGACGCATCATCTTCACTTTCCAGCGCTAACTTTGCAGAACCAAAAGCGGTTTGTAGTACCAGTAGGCGGGCATCTTTTTCATCAAGCCCCAGTTTTTGTGCTGCACCTTGCATGGCTTCCATGACCAGGAAGAAATAAGCGGGGCCGCTCCCCGAAATAGCGGTGACAGCATTCAGTTTTTCTTCATCATCAAACCATAAGGTAATGCCCACGGCGCGCAATATACTTTCGGCCAGGCTGTGCTGATTTTCAGAAACCTGGGCATTGGCATAAAGCCCGGTCATGCCAGATTGCACCAGCGCTGGTGTATTGGGCATACAGCGTACAATCGGCAGTCGCGCTGAGTCCGTACCGCCGAGCCACAGGTTGAGTTTGGTTTCGCTAATGCCTGCTGCAATTGAGATTATTAGCGGTGGTTTTCCCTGAATGGCTGGAGCCAGATCCTGGCAAACAATTTCCATGATTTGCGGTTTAACAGCAAGTACAATGATGTCGGCATTCTCAATCGCTAACGCGTTATCGTTGAAGGTGCTGATTGATGGCCAGTTGTCTTGAATAGCCTGGATTTGATCATTATTTGGATCAGATACCTGAATATTAAGATCAGCATTATCCTGGACCAGTCCGGCAATCAGGCTGCTTGACATATTGCCAGCGCCAATAAAAGTAATTGTTTTAGTCATAATGTTACGATGCTTTCGAGTTATGTGTGGATTATAGAAGAGTTATTCGGCGTTAGTCACGTTTTCCGAAGATTGCCGTACCAATACGGACAATGGTTGCGCCTTCGGCAATGGCTGCTTCCATATCATTGCTCATGCCCATTGAAAGTGTATCAAGGTCAAAGCCTTGTTTAATCAAATCTTGCTGCGCCTGGTAGATTTTTGCAAATGCCTGACGCTGTTTGTGAAAATCGCTTTCAGGGGCAGGAATTGCCATTAGGCCGCGTAGTTTCAATTGTTTTAATTGATTGATTTCCTGGGCTAATGTGGCTAGCTCATTGAGCATAATGCCTGACTTGCTTTGTTCCCCGCTGATATTAAGCTGGATGCAAACAGATAAGGGTGGAAGTTCCGGTGGACGTTGTTTGTTAAGGCGTTTGGCAATTTTCAGGCGGTCGATAGTATGCACCCAACTGGCTGTTTGGGCTATTTTTTTGGTTTTATTGGATTGCAATGGCCCAATGAAATGCCATTCAATTGGCAAATCGTTTAATGCCTCCGCCTTGTTGAGCAGCTCCTGTACATAGTTTTCGCCAAATGCGGTTTGCCCTGCGGCAAAGGCTTCACGTATCATACTTTGCGGGTGGCGTTTACTGACAGCGAGTAACTGAATCTCTTCCGGGTTGCGCTGATATTTTTGTGCAAATTGTTTGATGTTTGCACCGATTGTCAGGAGCTTGTCACGTATTTTTGTCATCTGTGATAATATCGTGTGGAATAATAAAATAAAAAAAATAACTTAAAACTAATAATAAAAAGCCAGACTACTATGGATATTACTCAATTACTCGCCTTTTCAGTAAAAAATAACGCCTCGGATTTGCATATTTCTGCCGGAGAACCGCCTATTATACGTGTAGATGGTGATATGCGCCGTGTCAATCTTCCCGCGATGGAACATAAACAGGTTCATGACATGGTGTACGACATCATGAATGACAAGCAGCGCAAAGCGTATGAAGAAAAATGGGAAACTGACTTTTCCTTTGAAATTCCAGGCATTGCCCGTTTTCGTGTTAATGCATTCAACCAGAACCGTGGTGCAGCAGCGGTATTTCGTACCATCCCAAGTAAGGTATTAACGCTTGATGACCTGGATGCACCAACAATTTTTAGAAAGATTTCGGATAAACCACGTGGTTTGGTGCTGGTGACAGGGCCAACAGGTTCGGGTAAATCAACGACACTGGCAGCGATGATTGATTATAAGAATGAAACGCAGCATGAGCATATCCTGACCATTGAAGACCCGATAGAATTTGTTCACGAAAGTAAAAAGAGTTTGATTAACCAGCGCGAAGTCCACCGTGATACGCAAGGGTTTGATGAGGCGCTACGTTCAGCCTTACGTGAAGATCCCGATACCATCCTGGTGGGTGAAATGCGAGACCTGGAAACCATCCGGTTGGCACTCACTGCTGCAGAAACAGGTCACTTGGTCTTTGGTACTCTACATACAACCAGCGCACCCAAGACTATCGACCGTATTGTCGATGTATTCCCTGCCGAAGAAAAAGATATGGTGCGCTCCATGATCGCATCATCCTTGCAGGCGATTATTTCACAGACATTACTTAAACGTACCGGCGGTGGCCGGGTTGCGGCACATGAAATACTGATCGGAACGGGCGCAGTGCGAAATATGATCAAGGAAAATAAAATTCCACAAATGCATTCAGCACTGCAAACAGGCGCAGAAGATGGTATGCAGACGCTTGATCAAAGCCTGCACCGTCTCGTTACCATGGGGCATACCACACGGGAAATTGCTGCCAAGAAAGCCAAAGACCCGACTCAGTTTATGGCTGCAAAGGTTTAATTGCGCATTAAACACAACAAAATACTCAAATAACTAAACCACAAGAAAAGAAGAATAAAAATGGATAAAGAGAACGCGGTAACATATGTACACCAACTACTCCATGCAATGCTGGAGAAAGGTGCTTCGGATTTGTTTATAACAGCTGGCGCAGCACCCTCGATCAAGCAGGATGGACTGGTTACGCCATTATCTGATGAAAAACTGTCAGGCGACCATGCCAACATGCTGGTTCGTTCGATCATGAATGACCGCCAGTTAAAAGAATTTGAAGAACACATGGAATGCAACTTTTCCATCAG
>CAZPEE010000103.1:0-7876 GCA_964585525.1 uncultured Cocleimonas sp. | reverse complement strand
TTTGCCCTGCCTGCAGTCGGATCGCGCCTGCGTAGGCGATCATTGCGCCGTTGTCGGTACAAAATTCCATGCGCGGGAAGAATACTTCTGCTTCCAGTGTTTGCAGTTTTTTGCGCAGGCGTTTGTTTGCGCCTACGCCACCGGCGATGACCAGGCGTTTACTGCCCGCTGCCTGCAAGGCTCTGCGGCATTTGATAAAGAGCGTATCGACTACCGCTTCCTGAAAGGCATGTGCGATTTGGGCTTTGTCCTGGTCGGTTTGGCTGGATGTTTGCCAGGTGGTGAGTGCGAAAGTTTTTAAACCACTGAAGCTAAAATCCAGACCCTGGTGTTTAATCATGGGGCGCGGGAAGGTATACGTTGGACTGGCACTTTCCTGCTCATTAACGCTATCGGCCAGTGTTGCCAAAACCGGGCCTCCGGGGTAGCCTAGCCCCAGCATTTTGGCGGTTTTATCAAACGCTTCTCCGACTGCATCATCCAGTGATTCACCCATGATTTGATAATCACCCACGGCTTTGACATTGACCAGCATGGTATGTCCACCGGAAACCAGTAAGGCGACAAAGGGAAATACGGGCGCATCCTCTTCCAGCATGGGTGCAAGCAAATGGCCTTCCATGTGATGCACGGCAACGGCTGGAATATGTAAACCCCACGCCAGCGAACGGCCCACCGAAGCACCTACCATGAGCGCTCCAATCAGGCCGGGGCCAGCGGTATAGGCGATGCCATCAAGGTCGCCAAGTTGTAAACCAACATCAGCCATCACCTCACGAATCAGTGGTACGGTTTTACGGATATGGTCACGCGAGGCAAGCTCTGGCACCACGCCACCGTATTCGGCATGCAGTGCAACCTGCGAAAAAAGCCGGTGCGACAGCAAGCCCTCACCAGTATCATAAAGTGCTACGCCTGTCTCATCACAAGATGATTCAATTCCTAATATTTTCATAAGCTTAAAGTATTTAACTAATGCAACTTTGCAAACCTTTAAAGGCTTGCCTGATTAATGTATTCTACACCAAACCAAAGGGCAGGCACGCTAACATGGCAGATAAAAAATCAGACGTTGAAGCAGCACTGGAAGAGGCATTGGCATACACCGGTGAGAAGAAGGTTACTGATAAAAATGGCACTGAAAAAACAGCGCCTCAAACCAAAGAACACGCCAGGAAATCCATTTTCCAGTCACTCAGTTTCCGCACTCTGCTCGTCGGTGCCTTGATGCTTTCCATGTTGATCCCACTGTTTATGGTGGAAAACGTGGTGCGGGAACGCAACCGTTATTACCACACCGTCCTGGATGACATCGCCAAGGGCTGGGGTGGCATGCAAACCATCGTGGGGCCGGTGCTGGTGGTGCCTTATGTGGAGCATCTCACCAGTGTTGATACGGTAACGGATAACAGCGGCGTGAGTAAAACCATCACGCGTGATGTGTTTAATAACAAAACCATGATTCTGTTACCCGAAGACCTAAACATTGATACAGAGTTACTGGAAAAACACCGCAAACGGGGTATTTATGATTCACTACTTTACACTTCCAACATGCAGCTTAGTGGTCATTTCAATCTAACGGCCCTTCCGTCCGAAAGTAAAAAATACACTATCCGCTGGCAAAAAGCCTGGCTCGCGGTGGGGCTGAGCGACACCAAGGCAATTAACACCACAACACCGCTGCGCTGGGATGATTCCAGTGCCAAGTTTGAACCGGGTACGCGCCTGCCAAAATTGTTCCAGCAAGGCTTTCATGCGTCGCTAAAAGATGTAAAAATCAACCGTGGCTCCAGCGGGCAACGCCCCGGATTTAAAATCCAGCTTTCCTTTAACGGCAGTACCGGGCTACGCTTTGCGCCACTGGGCGAAAGTACCATCGCAAAAATCAAGTCCGGCTGGCCACACCCCAGTTTTCAGGGCGCTATTTTACCTGCCAATAAGAATATTAGTAAACACGGCTTCGATGCAGAGTGGCGCATCCCCTACCTGGCTCGGAATTATCCGCAACACTGGCTGATGGGCGAGGAAAATTACAACCTGCAAAGCATTACCACCGGGGTCAATATGTTCACCCCGGTTTCGCTTTATTCCAAGGTGATACGCGCAGCAAAATACGGCATGTTGTTTATTGGGCTGACCTTTATCACTTTCCTGATTTTTGAAATTGGCACGACAAAAACAACCGGTTCACGCCTGCATGTTATCCAGTATCTCGTTATTGGCGTGGCACTGACACTCTTTTATTTGCTTCTGGTATCGCTATCCGAACACATCCCGTTTTTCATGGCTTATATTGATGCGGCTGTCGTTACCGTAGGCATTATCACGTTATATACCTTTGCCGTCATGAAAAGCTGGTTACGCGCACTGACCATTTGCGCCATGCTCGCGGGTCTTTACGGGGTACTCTATTTTATTCTGCAAATGGAAGATTACGCGCTACTCGCAGGCTCTGCGGTGATGCTGTTTATTGTGATCATCTTGATGATTACGACACGTAATATTCGTTATGATGAATGATGCTTTCTCTTGAGCTCACGCAGTAGCCAGCTAGCCGGGAGTTCTTCACCGCTAAGTACGGTTTCCAGAAGGTTTATGTTTTTAGTCAGGCGTAGCATTTGCTGCTGTGCCTCAAAGGTTCCACACATCAGGAAACGATCCCCATCCCTGACAATGCGGTTATTTTCCGGGAGTAGTACATTGCCTTCGCCACGTTTTAAAAACAGCGGCAATGCAGCAATATGCGAGCGGTCATCCAGTAGGCCTGAACGGCTGGTTAAATCACCACGTAATATATCCTCAACCAGTACCTGTTGTTTCTGGATGGTTTGGTACAACGCCGGGGTTTCTTCGCTGTTCACACGCAACTCCCACAGTTCCGGGATATCATCCTGTACCACACCAATAATACGGCTCACCAACTCATTTGCCTTGTCCTTATTAAAGCGCGATACGATACGCAGGAAATCACCCAGCATGGGTGTCCTGATCAGGGCAAAAATCGTGTTGGAAATAACATTGCCACGCTGCATTAACATATCCAGGTGCGCTGACTCAAACAGATGGCCATTCCTGTCTTCGTTCTGGCGTGCCACCCGAAACACATCCGGGTTGATTTCTTCGGCTGTCATTAAAATGGATAAATTATTCGCATCATTATTGGTTCCGGCAATAATACCTGCGGCCTCTTCTATGCCTGCTTTTTTCAGCGTTCTCGCCTCTGTCGGTGGCCCAACAACCGAGCCAGAAGGCAAGCCCCGGTGCGTCCGGTCTGCTTCAATCACGTGTATTGTGATACCTTCATCATCCAGATGATCATAGAGTGAGTGCCCGAAACGACCGAAGCCACAAATTATCCACATGCCATGGCGTGGCACGGGCGGCTCCTTCATTAAATTTCCTGCGACACCCGTCATCCAGTCATAGAGGCAATACAGGCTGGGCGATTTCAGAGCCAGGGCAAGGCGTGATGCAAAGGTCTCAAAAGGGTTAATGACCTCATTTGCACCAAAGGACAGTATATTAGCCGCTGCTTCGGGTGTTTCTGCGCGTGCAATCAAGCGTAAATCCGGGTTTAGCAATTGCGCCACAACAGCCACCGTCAGATTGACCGTATCCTCATTCGCCAGGGTGATAATACCCTCGCACCAATCATGCGTAATACCAGCATTTTCCAGCACCTCAGAATGCGTGACATCTGCACATAAGCTAATGGGAGGCGTAATAAAATCATCTGCTTCCAGATCGTCAATACGGCTACTGTCAATATCAATCACCACCGACAATATACCTTCTTTAGATAAAGCATGTGCTAGTTGCGCGCCCGTATCACCATAGCCACAAATAATATAAAAAGGCTCGCGGATGTTTTTTATCCGCCGATAAAACGAATTACTTTTCATCTGGCGCAAAAAGGCAGGGTCCTGGAAGACACTAAGCAGGACACCAATCCCGTACAGCCAGGAAACGACCGTTGCATACATCGTTACCAACACCCAGAAACGCTGTGCATTAGTGAAGGCATAGGGAATCTCACCAAAACCGATGGTGGTTCCCATAAAACTGACAAAATAAAAGGCATGGAAAAAAGACATTCTCCATGGCTGTCCCTGATCATCCACACCAGGAATAATGACGAAGCCCAAAATCGAAATGGTATACACCAGAATCAGTGTAATCAGTGGCGCACGTAAGCGCCGAAATAATATGTAGATCAGATTAGGCACACAAACCTCGGCACTTGGAGTATGCTGGCTAAACTAACGCCTTACCGTCATGGTATCGGAAACCAACAGGATTACTGAAATAATATTCGCCAGCAAGGCACCGCCCGACAGTGAAACAACCGTTGCCAGGTGGGCGCCTGCCAATTCTTGCCCGTAAACATTGGCAACAATACCCCAGACAATGGCAGCGGCAATTAATTGCAGATCAGCCACGAGACTGGTCGCCAGAAACACAGCACCAAGGTGGGTGCGGTCACCGACCTTGAGCACGGTAGAAATCAGGCTAACGACGATAGCGGCAAATAATTCGTAGATATTATGATGTTTCGGATCATCCATGCCACCCAGGAAGAAACCGAAGTTAAGCGTCAGTGCCAGTACAATAAAAAACGCGAATATGACTTTTTCTGAGTTCATTATATTTTTACCTTTTTAATATATCCGCTTGATCTTAAACGATAAATATTCTGGGCTCTAGGTCTTGGGCAGTGTCACGCCCTTCTGCCCCTGGTATTTTCCGCCACGGTCTTTATAGGATGTTTCGCAAACCTCGTCCGCTTCAAAAAACAGCATTTGTGCCACGCCTTCGTTGGCATAAATCTTGGCTGGCAAGGGTGAAGTATTGGAAAATTCCAGCGTCACATGGCCTTCCCACTCAGGCTCCAGCGGTGTAACGTTGACGATAATACCACAACGTGCATAGGTCGATTTACCCAGGCACACCGTTAATACGCTGCGCGGAATACGGAAATACTCCACCGTGCGCGCCAGTGCAAACGAGTTAGGCGGGATAATACACACATCCGATTGAATATCGACAAAGCTGTCTTCATCGAACCCTTTGGGGTCAACAATGGCGGAATTGATATTGGTGAAAATTTTGAATTCATCGGCACAACGCACGTCATAACCATAGCTGGACGTGCCATAGGAAACAATACGCTGCTCATCCTTGTGGCGCACCTGCCCTGCCTCAAACGGCTCGATCATGCCCTGCCCTTGCGCCATGCGGCGAATCCAGCTATCAGATTTGATACTCATCGGATAGCAGTGGTGCCGGTGCGGTTAAAGGGGATATTAAACCAGGGCAAGTGAACCGACCCACCCAGGTCATATTTAACCTGGCGCTCACGTAACAAGCCTGGAATCATGCTGATCATATTGGAAAAACTCAAATTCACCGGCACACTGACTTTCTGGCTTTCACCAGCGCGGATGGTTGTTTTTTGTTCTTTGTCAGCCCTGGCAACTTCAACGCCATTGAGCCTCAAGCCATAATCAAAGCCGGTTAAGGGAATCGGAAATTTGTTCGGGTTCTGGATATCCAGTACAAAAGTGGCGCTGCCGCCTCTCAAGCTGAAATTACCCATTTCAACTTTGTGAACCTGGATTTTAGGTGCTTCTACCAGGTCTTTTATGCCAGCAGAAGAGCAACCCGAAAGAACCGAAATGATTAATATTAATGAGAAAAATGCACGTAAATTGGCTATGTTTTTAAGTATTTTATTCATGTCGCGTACTAAAGCACAAGTCAGGCTTAAATTCCATAGTTGCCACCTTTTTTTTATCTGGTATTGATAAAACCACAAAACAATACCAAAATATTTTGGCAAAACAATAAAAAACACACTCAGCGCAGCAATATTCCTTTAGAATAGCGCCAATTTTCACAAGGAGATGAATATGGCAAACTATATCTCGGGGCTATTTGCAAAATCGCCCATTCACCCTTTGCAGGAGCATATGTATTGCGTCTACAAGGGTATCAAGAATTTACGCCCCTTGACCAAAGGTTTAATTGCGGGTGACTGGGACAAAATAGAAACCGCCCATAAACTCATCGTTGATGGTGAGCATGCGGCTGATATCTTGAAAAAAAACCTTAGGCATCATCTTCCCAAAGGCCTGTTTATGCCCGTTGACCGCCGTGATGTCCTGGATGTGTTACTGATGCAGGATGCTATCGCAAACCAGGCCAAGCATATCGCCGGCTTGATTGTTGGCCGTAAAATGGTACTCCCTGAACAAATGCATGAAACATTCCTTGCCTACGCCAACCGCTGCGTGGATGCTGTTAAACAAGCCCTGAGCATTATCAACGAGTTGGATGAGCTGGTTGAAACCGGGTTCCGCGGGCGTGAAGTGGAGCGTGTAGAAGAGATGATCAAGGACCTGGACAAAATCGAATCTGACACGGACACACTACAAAACCAGTTAAAAAGTATGTTGTTTGACATGGAAGATGACTTGCGAGCCACTGATGTCATGTTCACCTACCGCCTCATCGAATGGATGGGCAGAATCGCTGACGATGCAGAAAAAGTTGGCAGCCGTTTACAACTTATGCTTGCACGTTAATGAGGAGATAATTTATGGATTTCGCAGCTTTTTTCTCAGATTCAGCCAATGTCTATATTTTACTGGCGGCTGTTTTTGGCATTTTCATGGCCTGGGGTATTGGCGCAAACGACGTTGCCAATGCAATGGCTACCTCAGTCGGCTCCAAGGCTGTCACCATCAAACAGGCGGTTATTATTGCCGGTTTTTTTGAATTTTCCGGCGCCTATCTAGCCGGTGGTGAAGTCACCAATACCATCCGCAAAGGCATTGTCGACCAGGCAACCTTTGTTGATAAGCCCGAGGTTCTCATCTGGGGAATGCTTGCCTCCCTACTCGCCGCAGGAACCTGGTTATTGATCGCCTCACGCCGTGGCTGGCCGGTATCGACAACGCACAGCATTGTTGGTGCAGTTATCGGTTTTGCTGCCGTTGGCGTCAGCATGGAAGCCGTACACTGGGACAAGGTAACAGGCATTGTCATGAGTTGGGTTGTTACCCCCATTATGGCAGGTATAATCTCATTCGCCGTGTTTACCAGTATCCAGAAACTGATACTGGATACGGATAACCCATTCAAAAATGCGCTCAAATATGGCCCCTTATACTTGTTTATCCTGGGCTTTGTGATTGCCATGGTCACCATCAAAAAAGGCCTAAAACATATCGGGTTACATTTGAATGACCTGGAAGGTGTTACGGTTGCAATAGCTGCCGGAATCGTCATTGCATTGATTGGCACAGTCCTGATCCGCAGAATCAAATTCGTCTCCAAAGCCGATAAAAAATTCCACTATTCAAATGTTGAAAAAATCTTTGGTGTGATGATGATTTTCACTGCTTCCGCGATGGCATTCGCACACGGCTCTAACGACGTAGCCAATGCGGTTGGCCCCATGGCAGCGGTTATCAGTATCGCAAAATCTGGCGCTGTTGCAGCCAAAGCCGGTGTTCCCACCTGGGTGTTGCTAGTTGGCGGTATCGGTATTGTGGTGGGTTTGGCAACTTACGGTTACAAAGTTATAGCCACCGTCGGCAAGAAAATCACCGAACTGACCCCAAGCCGTGGCTTCTCCGCTGAAATTGGTGCAGCAACGACCGTGGTTTTAGCCACGTATACCGGCGCCCCAATCTCCACGACACAAACACTGGTTGGCGCTGTGTTAGGCGTGGGCATGGCACGTGGTATCGCAGCGATTGACTTGCGCGTGGTAGGCAATATCTTTATGTCATGGGTCATTACACTACCCGCCGGCGCGATATTGTCCATCCTGTTCTTCTTTATGATCAAGGGGATGGCATCGTAGCTA
>CAZPEE010000102.1:4485-7926 GCA_964585525.1 uncultured Cocleimonas sp. | reverse complement strand
ACTAACGGGCCAATGGTCAGGTTAGGGACGTAGTGGTTGTCCATCACATCAAAGTGTACAACGTCTGCACCGGCTTTTAATACGTTGTCTACCTCTTCACCTAAACGGGCAAAGTCGGCAGACAGGATGGAAGGGGAAATTTGGTCAGTTAAGCGTGCCATAGGGTGTTCCTTATCAATCAATTAACAATGTTTGCGACTTTACCTGAATTGGCAGTGAGTTTCAGTAACAATTACTCCCTGTGGTGAATTTTACAGGATGTCTGGGTTATTGTGTGGTCACGGTGATGGTTACCACGTCCGCATAGACGCCGGATTTTACCTTTTTCCTGAATTTTCCCCGTCGCTTGAAAGCAAGTACGCCCGGTGTTGTATTACAAGGCAAATCAAGTGAATGTTTTCTTCGGGTTATACGTTTATTGCGATATTTGAGGATATAGCGGGTTAGTCTTCTATTGGAGACAGTATGTCGCAGTTTAAAATTATTCTGGGTGGAAAAATCCATAGTGCAGTTTGCCGCAAAATTGGATTCCAGCCCCAGTGTACCCAGGTTGAGCAGTGGCTTTGAGCCATCGGGCGGTTTAACGGTATCGACTGAGAATGTCCGGCTTGAACCCACAGCTGTCCCGGTTAAGTGTACATATTGGTCATGTATGATGTTTACCAGAATATCCGTTGATTCACCCGCAGCCCTGGCTGTATTTAGCATCGTCAGCATACCCAGGGTGACAAGCAGTATTGTTGTTACAAGGAATAGTCCAGGCCTGGCAAATAACGGGAGATTTTTTGTCATTATTCTGAAATATATGTGTTTCTAGGGGTTTGTTGTTTTTATCATTCTTGCCTGAATTTATCGCATTCTTGCGAGGATTACGAATTTAGCTGACTGCCGGTAGGTTATGGCAAACTTTTATCATTTTTTGTAACAGCTTGCTGAGTCTGTTCTTCGAGTTGTTCTTTAAAAAGTAGAAACTGGGCAGTGGGCGTATCTGCAATTTCACTGAGTTTATCCAAAATGGAATCTGTTACGTAAGTTGTATCCATTTTTAATTGCCTTTTGTAAGCTTGTTTTGCACCTTCAAATGTTTCCCCGATTGCTTGAAGGTCATTTTTCACTTCGGTACTGATGTCATTAATTTCTTCTTTGCTTAGTTCTTCCCATTCGCTAAGTTTTTCTTCCGCATTTTCAAATGCTTCACGTAATGTTTTACCTTCTTTTTTTACCAGGACTTCAACGGTATCGACCATGGACTGGTAGGCTTTTTGTAATTTGTTTTTGAGTTCACCGGGGTTCATATTAATCTCCTGCTGTTATTTTTCTGTAATTTGCATGGCGTGGTTGAGTAAAGTTTAGTCCATGGCAAGCAAACTGTCAGATATATGACAATGGTTAGGCCGATAACCTTTCTTGGCCGAAATCGTCGTAAAAGCGAGGGAAGATTGCGAATTTATAAGCGCGATTGGGTCATGCTTGCATCATCAAGGATAGCCTGTAGGTTATTTATTTTTATTTGGTTGCGCTTCTTGTCAATAATGCCTTTTTGTTTCCAGTGTTGTAAGTGTTGGTTGATAACCTGCCTTACAGAACCTGCCAGCCTTGCCAATACTTCATCGGAAAGTCCCGAGATGAGGTGATCGTTATATTCAAGGTTTTTGTCACCCGTGTACGTTGTTCTTCTATCCAGGTTTTTCAGTATAATCCTGCTTAAACGTGTAACCGTATCATACAGTGCAAAATCGGTGGTTTTATCTTCCTGTTCGCGCATTTTCTGGGCAAGGTAGGGCATGAATTGACGGTTTAACTCCGGGTATGTCCAGATCCATTGGCGCATTTTTTCAATG
The DNA here is from genome assembly GCA_964585525.1 of uncultured Cocleimonas sp. Taxonomy (GTDB): domain Bacteria; phylum Pseudomonadota; class Gammaproteobacteria; order Thiotrichales; family Thiotrichaceae; genus Cocleimonas. The sequence goes on along the minus strand of CAZPEE010000102.1, from coordinate 6,085 downwards.
GGAACAGACATGACTTTAATCTCTTCAAGCGGTGACAGGATAACTTCATGGATTCTGCCATCAAGCAAGGTGATAATATCAAAGCCATCGCCAGGATGGAGTAAGTCAAGCGTAATGCTGCGGCCAGTTTCCGGGTTGGTGCGCATCATTTCAATACGACCTTCGAGTAACAGGAAAAAACGTTGCTGCAAAATGGTATGGTCAATGTAGTTTTTTTTATTCCAGCGCTCTGCTTTAAAGTCATTCGTCATTTCTGTGACCAATGCTTCAGGCAAGGATGAAAATAAGTTGGATTGCCGTACCAGTTTACTACTTAAAGGCACATTACTTGTCACGTTTCTTGTAAGAGATGATTCGTTCGCCATGAGAGCCCCGCAAATTAAGGTTTATTTCCCCATTAGTGTAACATTACCCACGGTTTTATGTTGTTTCTACTTGCTCGCTCTTTTTTAATAGGTAATAAACGACTGCTAAAATCAGGATAACAAAACCTAATGCAGCAAGTTTTTCTGGCTTGACCGTTGAAAAATCAAGAATAATTAGTTTTCTGGACAAGGCCAGCATTGCAATGATAATCACACCGCGTGCCTGAATGATGTGTGCCTGGCGTTGCAACACTTTTAGAATGGAATGTTTAAACTCCATGGCAATTAATAAGGTCATGATCATACCAAAAACGACCTGGAAAACACCGTGGTCGAGAGGTGTTATCAATACTTTTGACACCAGTAGTGTAAACACTTCGCGGATTAATTGAAGCAGTGCAAAAAGGATAACAATACCGATAATAGCACTTAAGATGATGACCACAATATGTTCAAAACGCTCATAAAAGGTCATCACTCCCCAATATTTTCGAAACTCTGTCTGGGGGGCTTTAGTTCGTTCATTGATGTTTTTCATGCTTCAGTTTCCTTGAAAGTATCTGAATTTTCAATGATTTGTTGTGCCAGTTTTTTGTGATTAATCCCTTTGCGTTGATCCAGTTCACCCACTAAATCTTGCCTGATATAAATGGAAAGTTCGGCTAACTCGTCCATGAGAATATTGGTATCGGTATGTCCAACTAATTCATCCTGGGTAACTGTTGCAAATTGTTCCAGAAATTCTTCAAACTGGGTTAACACTTCAGGGGAAGAAACAATAGCCAGCTTGTGGGCAAGGATACGCAGTTTGATTTTATCTTTATGATCAGCATTGCCATCAAGTAAAATTTGCTCTATGTGGTTAAATAACTCAATATAAATATCGGTCTTAAGTTCGATAAACTTAATGTTCTCTTCTTTTTTAAGCTCAACTTCTGTTTGCTTGTTAAGCAGGATGGCGGTGATGAAAATGGTAATGATGGTGCCAAGAATAACCAGTACAATCTCTTGGGAAAAGGGTGCGACATCTGCCACGTGGTAGGCATAGCGTAGAAACCAGTAACCACCGACAATTAAAATGACGCTAAGTAGCATATAAATGAAATTTTCGCGGGTGAGTTTTTGCATAGTAATCCTGATAGCTATTCCTGTTTTATTAACCTGTCAAATGTCCTTGCGACATTTGATAGGTTAATTCAGGAAGTTTGTCCTTTTTTTATGCGCAAGGCAAGGAG
>CAZPEE010000102.1:0-4385 GCA_964585525.1 uncultured Cocleimonas sp. | reverse complement strand
TAATGATTACTTTTTAGTCGCTGAATGAGCCGTCGAATTTGAAGCCTTTTCTTTGACTTTCTGATCAGAGTTTTTCTTAATCAGGTTTTTGAACGATGTTTTCAGTTTGTCATAGAGCTTCTCAACGACATTGCCACCAGTGATTTCTTTTTTGACGGCATTAATTTGCTCATTTAAGGCATCATACAAGTCACTATCTTTGCTGGTGTAACCCAGTACCGTTGCCAGTTTTAACTGTGCTTTTGCAGTATCCAATAGTTCCAATGCCTTGCTTTTGCCCTTTTCCTTATCCAGTTCTGATGCAGACGTGATTAAGGCTTCAGCACGAATGAGTGAAAGCGGAATGATGGATGATTTTTCAACTACTGTGCTCAAGGCTGTAGCAAGTGTTGCCAGGGCGGCATCCTTGTTTTCCTCCAATAGCATTTTGGTTGCCAGTTTAATGGCATCAGGGTATGTTGCCATGGGAAGGTAGGCTGTACGTGTTTCCATATCATCACGAAGTGGTAACAATACAGTCCTGGCTGCTTGTACCTGACCATCTTTTAGTAAATCTTCCGCAAGCTCTACCTGCGTTTTTGCCAATGCTGGAGTTGTTAATAATTCGTTGACTCTCACTTCGGCAGCAATTGGAATCAGGTTAATATCAGGATTGGCCGCCAGTGCAATATCGAATTTTCCGGTTGCTTCCTGCAGTGCTTTAATCGCTTCTTTTTCTTTGCCATCTTTAATCAGCCTGGTTGCTTCTTGTACTTTCTTGAAAGCATCACTGATGCCCTTGTTTACTTCTTCAAGCAACTTATTTTGGTCATCCTGTTTCTTTTTGATTGCCTTGTTATTCGCTTGAGCCTGTGCTGAGTCAGTTTTTGCCTGAACCAATGGTTTTCCCATGGCTTTCTTAGTGGTATCGGCTGGTTGATCTGCCAATACAACAGAACTGATGGCGATACTACTGACTAATAAGGTTCCCAAAAGGGTTTTGTATGTGTTTTTCATGTTGTTACTCCTGTATTTTCATTGGTTAACGTGCGCATAAAAGCTAGCCTTAAAAAGAAGGCTAATAAAAATATAAAAATATAAAATTAAAAAGAACAGAGGCTCGGAATAAACCTCTGTTAAACTGTACACTGTCCACATCATCTTGACGGACTCAGCGTTTCTGTGGTGCTTCGCATCAAGGCGCAGTGTGAAGGCAATGGCAGCGTCCTTGTCAAGCACTGCAACGCCGAGGCGGAGCATCACAGAAGCGCCCGCAGGGTTGATTTGTAAGCCTCCATGGCGTTGTTGCACTTCTTGTGAAGGCAATAAGCATTCCCTGCGAAGCGCGCCTAGCCATGAAGGCTTACAAACCAACTGAATCCATCAAGATGATGTAGACAATGTACTTGAAACCCCGACCAAGTGTTAGGGAATCAGGGTTTCCATGGGACGGTTACTTATCATCCACTTCTTCGAACTCCGCATCGACGACATCATCGTCGTCTGAACCTGTGGCATCGGTTTCCGATGAGCCACTTGATGCAGTAGAAGACTGTGCGGTAGCCTGCATAAAGGCACTGGATGCTTCTTGCAAGGCCTGGGTTTTGCTTTCAATGTCTGCCTTGTCATCGCCCTTTATGGCTTCTTTGGCAGCATCAATTGCACTTTGCAGCTTCTGCTTTTCACCTTCAGGTGCAGTATCCCCCGCATCTTTGAGCGATTTTTCTGCCAGGTGCACGACTTGATCCGCCTGGTTGCGCGCATCAATGAGCTCTCGCTGTTTGCGGTCTTCTTCGGCATGTGCTTGTGCATCTTGTACCATTTTTTCAACCTCGGCTTCGGATAAACCACCAGATGCCTTGATTTCAATGGCTTGTTCTTTACCCGATGCCTTGTCTTTGGCAGAAACCTTAAGGATACCGTTGGCATCAATATCGAAGGTCACTTCGATTTGTGGCACACCGCGTGGTGCTGGCGGTATATCAGTCAGGTTAAATTGACCAAGTGACTTATTGTCTTTTGCCAGCTCGCGCTCACCCTGGAGGACATGCACGGTTACTGCAGACTGGTTGTCTTCAGCCGTCGAGAAAGTCTCCGATGCCTTGGTTGGGATCGTGGTATTTTTCTCGATCAGTTTGGTCATGACACCGCCCATGGTTTCGATACCCAGTGAGAGTGGTGTTACATCCAGCAACAGGACATCGCTTACATCACCGGCAAGTACCGCAGCCTGAATCGCCGCACCCATGGCAACCGCTTCATCAGGGTTAACATCTTTGCGTGGTTCTTTGCCAAAGAATGCTTTCACTTCATCCTGTACCTTGGGCATACGGGTTTGACCACCCACCAGAATGACATCATCAATGTCTGATGCTGAAAGGCTGGAATCTTTAAGTGCCAGTTCGCACGGTTTGATGGTGCGTTTAATCAAATCTTCCACCAATGATTCAAGCTTGGAGCGTGTCACTTTAATGTTTAAGTGCTTGGGTCCTGACGCATCTGCCGTTACATAAGGCAGGTTGATGTCTGTCTGCTGGGCAGAAGATAGCTCAATCTTGGCCTTCTCTGCGGCTTCTTTAAGGCGCTGTAATGCCAGCGGATCATTTTTAAGGTCAACACCCGAGTCCTTTTTGAACTCATCGACCAGATAATCCATCAGGCGCATGTCAAAATCTTCACCACCAAGGAAGGTATCTCCATTGGTCGCTAGTACTTCAAACTGTTTTTCGCCATCAATGTCGGCAATTTCGATAATGGAGACATCGAATGTACCGCCACCAAGGTCGTAAACCACGATTTTCTGGTCTTCCTTGTTGCTCTTATCAATACCATAGGCAAGTGCAGCTGCGGTTGGCTCGTTGATTATACGCTTAACATCCAGACCGGCGATTTTACCCGCGTCTTTTGTTGCCTGGCGTTGCGAATCGTTAAAGTACGCCGGTACGGTAATAACGGCTTCTTTAACTTCTTCGCCCAGATAGCTTTCAGCATCTTTTTTGAGCTTTTGCAAGATACGTGCTGAGACTTCCGCAGGCGCTAATTTCTTGCCTTCTACCTCGACCCAGGCATCGCCATTATCAGCTTTGATAATTTTATAGGGTACTAACTTAATGTCTTTTTGCACGGCTTCTTCATCGTATTGCCGTCCAATTAAGCGTTTAATCGCAAATATTGTTTTATCTGGATTGGTGACCGCCTGGCGTTTTGCCGGCTGGCCTACCAATACCTCGTTGTCAGCATATGCGACGATAGAAGGCGTAGTACGATCACCCTCTGCATTTTCAATAACCTTGGCCTGTTTGCCTTCCATAACGGCAACACAGGAGTTGGTTGTTCCTAAATCTATTCCAATGACTTTAGCCATAATGTTTGTTCTCCTCATAATATGTGTAAAACACAAATTCGTGTCTTAATTTGGTGCGCATTTTACTTAATCCATTATCTTAGAAATGTCAGCCAAGTGACGCTTCTAGCAATAAATTAATAAGCAGTACCGTAGTGTGGATCAACATCATCAATTAACCTGGGTAATTGAGCCAGCAGGTGTATCGTAAACAACGGCCCGTAAGGGAACAGTTTGTATAAATGTTTTTTCCCGCCTTTGTCTTTAAAGGCTTTTAACAAGATGCGATAAACACGGTATGCTTTGGTAGCTTCCTTGACACTCAGCTGACCAAAGGGGCACTTTTCAGTTACCGTGTCCTTGTCTTCGTCACAATCATGGTTGCGAATGCAATCGATATACTCCCAATATTTCTTTTGACCCAGATAATGAGGCGCCTTCGTTTCACAACAATTCACGTAGAAATCGAATAAGAAATTGATAACGTCCCAATGGTCATCGCCAAGATCCATGCCGATTTCTGACGCATTGTGTTTAATACGCTCAATGATTTCCTCACGGGGAGTATCTCGAACCACATCAGCAGGTGGGTATTCTGCCGGTGGTAAAATAACAGGTGCCAGTTTATCCAGTAATACATCCAGTTTTTCGTCGCCAATACTCATTGGTTTTTCTCCTTTTGGTTAGTTTGGGATAAGAGACACGGTTGCCTCGGTTATGAGCCAGTATTTTATTAAAATGCAGAAATATAAATGTCATCAAAGTGACAGTTCTGAAAAATCACGGGATTATTTTTGTATGAAATATTGTGACGTACATCATTCTATGATGAGTGCCAGGCGACACTGATTCCTGATGAAACCGATAATGCCACGATACTGTTGAGATGCCTTTATAGCAGTTGTTGCTGTTGTTAAAATAGCAATAGCGCTTGAAAATCGGTTTAATTACCCCATGATACTTAACAATAAATTTTTAGGATAAAAGAAATGAAACGCATTTTTTTATTAATGATAACTAACTTCGCGATTGTCGCGGTACTGGGTTTAGTCTGGAATATACT
>CAZPEE010000101.1:0-7928 GCA_964585525.1 uncultured Cocleimonas sp. | reverse complement strand
TTTAAGAAACAGACAAGGATGGTCTAACAAAAATAATAATACTGTCCTTGTTTTTTTTCTTTTTCATGTTTTTCTAAGTAAATCTATTACCTTCCCTTATTCCCTGTTATAAAATAGACTCACCTTGACAATCATTGTAGTGTGGCTTTAATATGCTTTCTACTAAATGCGAATAATTCCCAATATCAATTATTATGACATTATTTACTACCCGTTTTATCGTTTTATGCGTAATGACATCATCAATTTATGCACAGCCCCCATCAAATACACAGAGTGTGTCTGGTCAACTTCGCCTGGGCTACGTCAATAGAGATAATAGTGGAGGTAGCACAGACACGTTTGCCATCGGTGGCAAGTTGGGTTATCACAGCAAAAAATATCGTGGCTTGAGTGCCAGAGTAACGTTTTATACAACGAATCCTGTTGCTGGTATTGATGATGACCCCTTGTTTCTGGATACCAATGGCCGTGGCTACAGTATTTTGGGTGAAGCATTTATAAGCGCCGATATGCCGGCAAAATCTGCCAGGACAAGCCTTAAACTGGGACGCCAGCAGCTGGATACACCGTTTGCCGATAGTGATGATGTCGGCATGATTCCCAATACCTTTGAAGCGATGACGATTCACAATCATAGCCTGGTAAATACCACACTGGTTGCAGCACACCTGCATCGCTGGGCAGGTGTTGATGCACCCAAACCCGGAAAATTTAGCAAAATGAATGATGATAACGGTGTGAATGTCGTTGCAGCATTGTATGAGCCATCGGATAAATGGAACCTGCAAGGCTGGCATTATAACGCAAGCAATGCCACCGATATTTCCTACGTCGAAGCCGCGATTCATCCTTCTGAAAAATCAGGACTGAGTGCGCAGTATGCAACACAAAACGGTGCAGGTTTTGAGGGTGATGTCTGGGGCGTTGCAGCCGAATATGGTATTGGCGACCTTAGCCTGTCAGCCGCTCACAACCAGGTATCAGGTGGGCAAGTCAGTAATGGCTTTGGCGGAGGGCCTTTTTTTACCTCGGCAGAAGATCACACCATTGCTGAAGTAGATAATCAAAAAGCGACCTTGCTGGGGGTCGAATATGGTGCCAGCAAAAAACTCTCTCTGGCAGTGACCCATGTTGATTTCGCCAAAGGTGAGGATGAGTTGGACATGTCTGCCAGTTACCGGCTGGGTAAAAACCTGACGGTAGATTTGATTTACAGCGATATGGATAAAGATGGCAAACTGAGCAGGGCGTTTATTAACTACAATTTTTAAGAAGATATACCGTTTACAGGCTATTTGAAACTTTATCTGTTTGTTGCGTTCCAAAGCTCAAACGAAAGGGGATACCAAATGGAACGCAGAGATTTTTTAAAATACGCTGGCTTGATTACTATTACGGGTGTGCTTCCAGAATTCGCGTTTGCAAATAATAATAAAAACAATCGCATCGTGGTTCTGGTCGAACTCAAAGGCGGCAATGATGGCTTCAATACGCTGGTTCCTTTTAGCGATGAGCTTTATTACAACTACCGCCCACGTATTGCGATTCAAAAGCGCCAGGTATTAAGCCTGAATGACAGGGTAGGGCTGCATCCACGGATGAAAGCCCTGATGCCGCTATGGAATGCGGGTCAAATGGCATGGGTTGAAGGGGTGGGTTATCCACACCCTGTTTTGTCGCATTTTCGCTCCATGGATATCTGGGATTCTGGCTCCAACGCAAACCAGGTGATCGAAGATGGCTGGCTTGCCAGTGTCTTACCACGTTATAAACAAGGTCTGCATGGCATTGCGCTTAACAAGGGGCAGGCGCAATTGGGGCCGCTTTCCAGTAGTCGCCTCAATGCGGTTACCATGCAGGAGCCGAGAACGTTTTTAAGCCAGATCAAACGTATCCAGGATGTAAAACCAAGCCATTTAACCCCGGCTATTGAGCATGTTAGCAATATCCAGCATCAACTGTTTTCCGTTGGTGCGCAACTCAGCCAGAAAATGGGGAAACGTCCAAAACGAGCGGGCGTTGGTTTTTCCAAAGGCGTATTTGGCCATTCGCTGGAAGCGGTTGCCGAAATGATTTTAAGCGGGGTGGATGCGCCCGTTTACAAGGTCACACAGGGTGGTTTTGATACCCATTCAGGGCAGCGTGGCGCGCAGGATAACGGGCTTTACCAGGTTGCTAACGGCCTGGCTTCATTTGCCAGGGCGATGAAACAGGCGGGGCTGTGGGATAATGTATTACTGGTGACTTATTCTGAATTCGGGCGGCGCGCCAAAGAAAACCGGGGTGGTGGAACTGACCACGGCACGGCATCATCCCATATGATACTGGGTGGTCGCGTCAAGGGTGGTACTTATGGTAAGCATCCTGATTTTTCTCGTCTGGATGCCAACGGTAACGTGCAACACACCACGGATTTCAGGCAGATTTACGCAACTCTGGCACAACGCTGGTGGCAGCAACCGGGGTTTCAGGGGCATCGGCTATTGCCATTCGTTTGATTGGCGGTTTGATAAGCCGGATACAATTCATCTGAAAGTCCATGATTAATAAAAACTATTTAGTTACAATGGTTTTTAACATCATAAATACTAAAAATAATCATGGAACTTCACAGCACAGGCAATACACTTGCCGATAAAAAACTTGTTTTACAGCGCTTACAAGACCATCTCAAGCTAAAAGAAAACCAGGCACAGGCACTGGTTGATCGAAAAGTGATTATTAAACGCGGTCTTGATGAAAAGCAGGCACGACTGTATTGTGATAAATTCAGGCAGCTCGGACTTGATGTGCTCATCAAGGAGAAAAAACAGCCTGCGAAGCACGAGTTGCCGGTTGCAAAAGCAGATGCCGGTAATGAGGCAGAGACACTGAAAAAACAGCCGCCTGTTGAACCTTTTCCCTTGTCCCTGCGTGATTTTGAAACCATTTTTGATGAAGAAATCACCCGTCCAAAAGTTAGCCTTTCCTACAAGGCAAGGCTTATGGGTGTTGCTTTGTTGTCCTTATTAACGCCCATAATCTATCTGGGCTTAACGGGTCTAACAGCCTGGGGAACCATGAGCTATATCTTCGCAGCCATTGGCTGGATAGGGGATATTCACAACATTATTGCAAAAATTATCGTGCTCACCATACCCACGTTTATTGGCACCGTTTTATTCTTTTTCCTGATCAAACCATTTTTTGCCAAACGCGAACAGGACTGGGGCTTTGATTTACAACGTGAAGATGCACCGGCGCTGTTCAACCTGATTGATGTGATGTGTGCGCGTATTGATATCCATGCACCACAAAGTATCCGTATTGATAATAACGTCAATGCAGCTGCCGGCCCTGAAAATGGCATCATCAGCCTGTTACGTGGGAAAATGCGGCTTTATATTGGCCTGCCTCTATTAACCGGCATGACAGCCAAACAGTTTGTTGGCGTACTGGCGCATGAATTTGGCCATTTTGCACAACCCGGCGCGATGCTAACCTACCAACTCATCAACCGTGTTAACCACTGGTTATATGATCGTGCCTTCACCCATGATAGCTGGGATGACCGCCTGGACCGCTGGCAACAATCCGAATCCTGGCTTGCCATGATTGCCGTGGTCAGCGCCAAATATATGATTAAGCTGACGCGTATCGTGTTTCGCCAGATGTACCTGTTTAACCATCGTATGTCGCAGGGCATGTCACGCCAGATGGAGTACGATGCCGATGCCTATGAAAGTATTTTTTGTGGCAGCGATTCGTTTCGGCAAACATCATTGGTGTTACGCAGGTTGGGCCTTGCTGCCAGCAAAGTTTATGAAATCAATGACCATGCCTGGTATGAAAACAAACTGCTTAAAGATTATGCCGGGGCTATCGCTGAACAGGCACGTTTGTTAAGTGATGAAGAAATGCAGCACATCGAAGAGCAAATGCACAGTTCTGAAACGAATGCCTGGGACTCGCATCCTGCGGATACTGATCGTATTGCCCATGTAGAGCAGCGCGGCGACAAAGGCATTTTCAAACATGAAGCCAGCGCCAGGAATTTTTGCAAGGATTTTAATAACCTGAGTGAACGTGTTACACGTTATCAATATGCTGCTGCAAAAGTCATTGATGTGGATAAATACATCACCGAAAATGAGCAGATACTAAAGCGGCATAACCAGCGCGAACAAAGTTACCAGTCATTAGAAACCTATTTTGCAGGTACACATAATAACAACCAGATGTTACGCATGGACGCCGCGATTGAGCTGCTGGATAGTGACCACGCTGATTGGAAAAACGACTGGCAGGCAACCATAGACCAGTTGCGCCAGGGGCTTCCCGAATATAAAACAGTACAAAAAGAACTGGATAAAAATATACAGACCTACTGCATACAGGAAGTGGGCAGAACCTTTATCGATATTGAGGTTAATTTTGAGGCTGATGATTTTAAACTGGGTCGTGATGATACACCGCATGACGAGCTTGTCTTTACTATCAAAACACAGCGTCAACAACTGGCAAAAACCGAGGCACTCTTCCAGAAACGCATCAGTTATGCACTTCAGGCGGCCAAATCAAGCAGCCTGCTTGATGAAGGAAAAACCAAAGCCTTACAGCAAAATTTTGTTTTTATAAAAGAACTCAGCAGCCTGCATGATATTACCAACGCACAATATCAACTCGCCTGGATCGCTAATGAGCTGATGGGTTGCTGCCCTGAAAACCCGACGCTAGAGGTCAAACTACAGGCGCAGATGCGTGGGAATATCGAATTAAAACTGTGGGAAAACCTCAACAAGCAATGGAATACCGCCGCACGCCTGCCTGACCAGGTTGATAATCCACAGGCGAGCCTGCTGGATTACATCGAAAGCGTCGGTGCCGGACGGGTTAAATCGTTTGAACAACTGTCTACAGCGGAATTGGTGGAAAAAACTTATCAGGTCACAGGCCCAATATGCTACCAATATACCACCGTGCTTGCCGAACTGCTTGAAAGCTGTTTGCTCATTGAAAAAGAGCAGGGGATCAAACCGATAAAGCTGCTTGCCTAAGGAGATCCTGATTAAGTCGGTTCAGTGTTTCCTTAAGATTTCACTGCAAGGTATGCGGCCCTTCATGCGTCGTTTGTGAGTCAACTTGTTCCTTTTGCGGTTTTCTGTTTGGTACGGAAGCATGGTGTTCCATAAGCCTCCAGCCATTCTTCTGGCGGACATAGACATTCGTTGCCAAAACCACTGTGCTAGGTGAGTCAGGTTGGTGGTCGGAAGCAATACGTTCATTGACCAGGTGAACCGCCACCTCGTCAAACACTGTGCGATTAAGCACATCCAGATAAATCACAGGTTCTATTTCGCCAGCTAAAATCTGTGCCCAGCTCTCTAAAACAGCTTCACGCCCCAATAACGGTATGGCGCCAGGATGTACACAACACACATCATCATCCGCCAACACGGCTTCCATTAACTGGATGTCGCCCATTTCAAACGCCGAATAAAAAGCCGACTCTGCTTCCTCGGGCGTTGCAAAATAAAAGACCGGCTGATTTGTTTTCATAGCTAATGACTATAGGGCAAAGATGATAATACGACCAGATTTCCTTGTTTTTCATAACGATAAAACGAAACGGCAATACACTATTAACGCCATCAGGAGTCTCGCCTGGACGAGGACATGAAAATACGTCGTTTTGCCAGGATTGTTTCATCTTGACTCAGTGCTGTCACCTGCAGAATTATTCCCGCCGCCAGATGGTTTCCGTACCTTTGTCTTCCAGTACGATGCCTTGCTCACTCAGATCATCGCGGATTTTATCTGCCAGCGCCCAGTCTTTAGCTGCTTTGGCATCCAGTCGTTGCTGGATAAGGGCTTCCACGGCATCATTGCTTAAGCCATCATCGCTCACTGCGCCCTGGAACCAGGCTTCGATAGCGCTTTCGTCGCCTTCCAGCAGGCCGAGCTGGTTGGCAAGTTGTTTAAGCTCTGCGCCCAGGTTGGCGGCAAGTTTTTCATCGTGAGTGTCGGCGTATTCATCACGGGCACGGTTGATGTCACGTGCCAGGTCAAACAGTACCGCAAGTGCCTCAGGTGTATTGAAATCATCATCCATGGCTTTGTTGAAACGGTTTTGATAATCCGAGCCTTTTTCCGCTTCTCCTATTGTTAAGCCACGTAGCGCGGTGTAAAGCCTGTCCAGTGCCTTGCCAGCAGCATCCAGTTGGTCGGTGCTGTAGTTGAGCGGACTGCGGTACTGGCTGGTCAGCATGAAGTAGCGTATTTCTTCGGCCTTGTATTTTTTGAGTACGTCACGGATGGTGAAAAAGTTACCCAGTGATTTGGACATCTTTTCTTCATCAATGCGGATAAAGCCGTTGTGCATCCAGTAGTTGGCAAAGTGTTCGCCGGTACAGGCTTCGGATTGTGCGATTTCGTTTTCGTGGTGCGGGAATTGCAGGTCGTGTCCGCCACCGTGGATGTCAAAATGGTTGCCCAGCAGTTTGGTTGACATGGCTGAACACTCAATATGCCAGCCGGGACGACCTTTTCCCCAGGGTGATTCCCAGAAAGGCTCGCCAGTCTTTGCCATTTTCCATAGTACAAAGTCGAGCGGGTCTTTTTTGTCGGTGTTGATGGCGATGCGCTCACCGGCACGTAAATCATCGGGTTTGCGACCGGATAATTTGCCGTAGTCCTTGAATTTTGCAACAGCATAGTAAACGTCTCCCGATTCTCCCTGGTAGGCATAGCCTTTTTCGATCAGGGTGGTGATCATCGCAATGATTTCGTCGATATTGTCGGTGGCTTTTGGCTCGGATGTGGGTGGGAGAATGCCCAGTGCTTTTTCATCCTCGTGCATGGCTTGAATAAAACGCTCGGTGAGCGCCTTGAAACTCTCGCCATTTTCATTGGCACGCTGGATAATTTTGTCATCAATATCGGTGATATTACGCACGTAATTCACCTCATAACCACTTGCCATGAGGTAGCGGTAAACCACATCAAAAGCGACCATCACACGCGCATGGCCTAAGTGGCAATAATCATAAATGGTCATGCCGCAGACGTACATGCGTACCTTGCCTGGGTCGATGGGTTTGAATACTTCTTTTTGATTGGTGAGGCTATTATATATTTTTAGCATGTAAGGTGGTTTATACCGATAAAATAAAAATTGATGTTTTGTGTTTTTAAAATGCGTCAATGGTAGCAGAAGCATATTAATTCCGCTATCATGCCCGGCTTCAAAATAGGGAAATTGAATAGAGGGAAAACATGGAAACACTTAAACCTAATCAATTCTTGATGGTTTTTTTACTGTTTTTTGTTTTTGTTGCGGGCTGTAATGCAACCGAAAAAAGCGCACCTGAAAAAAGTGCAACAGAAAAAGTAGGAGAAACATTGAAAAAAGTAGAAACAGCCCAAACAAAGACTGCTGAAACATCGACAAATATGGCAAAAACGGCTGGTTCTACAAGCCCTGATTCTACAAAAAAAGGAGATAAAATGTCTGCAAACCCAATGATTAAGATGGAAACCAGTAAAGGAACAATGACGATTGAATTGTTCGCTGATAAAGCGCCAAACAGTGTCGCAAACTTTATGTCCTATGTTGAAGATGGTTTTTACGATGGCCTGATTTTCCATCGTGTTATTCCCAATTTCATGGTGCAGGGTGGTGGCATGATGCCTGATATGAGTGAGAAGCCCAACAAGGCCCCGATTAAAAACGAAGCCAACAATGGCTTAAAAAATGATCGTGGAACCCTGGCAATGGCACGAACCCAGGACCCGCATTCAGCCACGTCACAGTTCTTTATTAACCTTAAGGATAATGATTTCCTGAATTTTACCAGCGAAACACCGGCAGGCTGGGGCTATGCAGTCTTTGGTAAAGTCACCGATGGACTGGATGTGATTGATGAGATTGCCAAGGTTAAAACGGG
>CAZPEE010000100.1:0-7960 GCA_964585525.1 uncultured Cocleimonas sp. | reverse complement strand
AGCAAGGCGACTATCGAACCCAGTAATGCCAGCCCCATATCGGATTGTGTATCCCAGACATAGCCTTGTGTACCAAGGAAGGCTTCGGCATCTTCACCACTGTATAACGCAACCCACCACTCAATCAGTTCGTAGAACGCGCTAAAGGCAAGCGCGAAACAGACCACGAAGAAGGCTGTCCAGATTTTGCCGTTGATGATGTTTTTCCTGATAATAATTTCCCGTGCGATCATGGCAGGGACGAAGCCTTGTGCAAAATGACCGAGTTTGTCGTAGTTATTGCGTGATTGGTGTAGCGCATCTTTTATCCAGTCAAACAACGGCACTTCCGCGTAGGTGTAGTGGCCACCGACCATCAAGATAATACTGTGGATTAAAATAAGTGTGTAAACCAACGGCGTTAGTGGGAAGCTTTTGCGTGTAACTGCCAAAACCACGAAACCAATTAAGGCTGGCACAACTTCTAAAAACCAGGTGAACTGATCATGTGGATTAATCCCCGACCAAACCAGCACCGCCGTAAAAATAGCAACCCAGAGCCACTGCATTATCAACTTCCTGGACTATCCTGTGGTGTTTTAAAAACTGACCAAACCTTACGCGGTACATGTTTAAACGTTTCCTTAAAACGCTCTGGGCTTAAATCAGAGCCTTCAACCGAGCGTATGCCAATTGATTGAATGTTATTGGGGAATAACTCATAAATGGTCGCATAGACTTCCGGGTCATGCTCACCGCTATCACCTATCAAGATAAACTGGTGTTTCGGGTAGCGCTTGATGATTTGCCTGATATGCTTGATTTTATAATCGGCAGATGATTTCAAGAAGGCAAACAAACTTGAATCTTTTATCCTGAAATTACGCAGTGTAACTGTTCCTTTAGGATAATGGCTATCCAGAAACCGCTTTAAACTTGGGTATAACTGCCAGGGAGAGGCAGACACATAATGAAAATAAGCCCCTTTTTGTTGCAAGGTTGCATAATATTGTGGAAAACCATAGGTTGCCTGATAAGGCTCAACAAAAGTATTTTTAATCAATTTCTTTTTATCTAAAACATCGCTGACTTTAATGGTATCGTCAATATCCGAGATAACGGACAAACCCTTTTCAGGTATAAACTGGACTTCACCTGTGTACTCACCCTTGTGCTTACCAGGGACGATAGCCTGATAAATCAGCCATTCACCTGGTTTAATATAATTAGAATCCAGCTGTACCTGCGTAAACGCGTGACCATTTGCACTTGTTTTGTGCAAACTTATTTGCTGATCAGCAAGGTTGATGTTAATTTTTTTATTACGTTCATTATCAACCAGAAACCACATCATGCGCTGCTTCAACAAGGGAGAGTCTGCCTGTTCTTCAGATATGCCAATACCTTCAAACATTTCAGAAAATACTTTTTGGGTAATTTTACGGCTCAGGTCATTTTCTTCTTTTTCAAACACCCAGTGATGAATCGGTACATTCCAGTTTCCATCGGCCAGTTGATTGGCGGAAGTGGGAAAAAAGACAATATCTTCGTCATTTTTTAGAGGACTACCACTACATGCCATAAGTTGCGTCATTAAAAAGCTACACAGTAGCCACCAAAGCCGCGATTTTAGTTTGCTCATCGACAAAATACCTGCTTCCCTTTTATCCAGGTTTTGCTGGTTTTGCCACTAAATCCCCAGCCGCTAAACGGCGTATTCTTGCCTTTACTGACCAGCTTATCCGCCTCGAGTTGCCAAAATGCTTTAGGATCAAACAGGCTGAAATCAGCTGTGCTTCCTGCTGCCAAAGTACCGTCATTCAAGCCTGCAATACTCGCTGGTTTATGGGTAACCAGTGCAATTGACTGAGATTCGCTCAGCACATTTTCCTCAACCAGCCGCATCATTAAGGGCAGCAAGGTTTCTACGCCAGAAATACCGGGGCTGGTTTCTTCAAATGGCGCCAGTTTAGCATCAATTTCATGCGGCTGGTGATCCGAACAGACCGCATCAATCACGCCATCAGCCAGCCCCTGGCGCAAAGCATCCTGATCACGCTGGGTTCGTAGCGGCGGCGAGGTATGGCACAGCGGGTTGTAATCACTCACATCCATTTCAGTTAAAAATAGCTGGTGCGCTGCAACGTCTGCTGTCACCGGCAAGCCACCTTCTTTGGCAAGTGCCAGCAGGTGTACGCCTTCTGCGCTGGATAAACGGCAAAAGTGTACGGGGGCGTGGGTTTCTGCAACCAGTGCCAGAATTTGTGTGATTGCGGCTGTTTCGGCAGCAACGGGAATTGGCGACAAACCAAGGCGGGTTGCCAATGCGCCCTCATTCATACCGCCGGTAGTCATCAGTGAATGCTCCATCGGATGCAAAAACAGTGGCAACTCAAACGTTGCCGCATATTCCATCGCTTTTCGCAAGGTTGCCAAATCCTGCATTGGCTGCCTGCCCTGACTCACACCAACGCAACCCACATATTTCAAGCTGCCCATGTGGCTAAGCTGTTTGCCTGCTAGTTTTTCGGTCAGCGCACCAATCACACTAACCCGGGCGCAGGCAGCTTGCTTGGCTTTGTTACGAATCAATTTGACCGTTGCACCGCCATCAATCGGCGAATCTTTCTCTGGCATGCAACACAGCCGTGTCACGCCTGCACTGACAGCAGCTGCGGTTTCATCAGCTATGCGGGTTTTATTTTCCAGCCCAGGCTCGCGCAGGTAAACACTTAAATCGACAAGTCCGGGAAGCAGGTACATACCGCTCGCATCAATTGTCTTGTCGGCTTTGAAATCTGCTGGAATAGACTTGCCATGCGCCAAAATCTTGCGCTTTTTTATTGCAAGGTCAGCAACCATATCAATGCCATTGGCTGGGTCAATCAAGCGTGCATTTTTGATCAGGGTAGTCTTGCTCACTCGGATTCCCCGACTTTATTTACCTGTTCCAGCGTTGCACCAATCACCATCGACATCACTGCCATGCGTACCGCGATGCCATTGGTTACCTGTTGTAAAATCACGGATTGCGGGCCATCGGCAACCCTTGAGTCTATCTCCACACCACGGTTTGCGGGGCCTGGGTGCATCACAATGGCATCCGCTTTTGCCAGTTGCAGGCGCTCTTCGGTTAGGCCATAGCGTGCATAATATTCCCGCACCGAGGGTAACAATGCCGAGTTCATACGTTCGTGTTGCAGGCGCAGCATAATCACCACATCCACACCTTTGAGTGCTTTTTCAATATCGGTATAAACGTTCACACCCATGTCCTCAATGCCCTGTGGCATCAGAGTCTTGGGCGCGACAACGCGGATTTCGCCGGTACATAACGTGGTCAGTGCATGGATTTGCGAGCGTGCAACGCGTGAGTGTTTAATATCGCCAACGATGGCAACCTTAAGTGGCGTAAAGTCGCCTTTGTGCTGGCGAATGGTGAGCATGTCCAGCATCGCCTGTGTCGGATGCGCATGGCGGCCATCACCGGCATTGAGCACGCTAATATGAGGCGCACAGTAGCGCGCAATAAAATGTGCCGCACCGCTGCTTGGGTGGCGCACCACAAACATATTGCAGTTCATCGCTTCCAGGTTGCGGATGGTATCCAGCAGGCTTTCACCTTTGGCGGTGGCGGAGTTGCGAATATCCAGGTTGATAATATCGGCAGAGAGCCGTTTGGCGGCGATTTCAAAGGTAGTGCGGGTGCGCGTTGAGTTTTCGAAAAACAGGTTCATCACTGTTTTACCGCGCAAAATAGGCAACTTGTTTTGTACCGTTCCGGGCAGGTTCAAAAATTGCTCTGCCCGATCAAGTATTTCTTCAAGCAGTAAAGGAGGCAAACCCTCGATGGTTAAAAAATGTCGAAGCTTGCCATCTGCGGTGAGCTGCATGGATGATGGCAATGGGCCAGGAACGAGTCCTGCGGATGATGAGGGTGAAAATTGGCTATTCACTTAACCTGCTTCTTTTTGGATAATATCCAGTTTTAGTTGATCATTTTCCTGACTAATTTTGTAGTAGGAATCCTCGTCGGTTTCTTCTTTAAAACCAACCACTTGTGCTTCTATCGGTAGTTCACGGTTAGCGCGGTCTATCAATACTGCCAAGGTTATACTGGCAGGGCGGCCATAGTCAAACAACTCATTCATTGCCGCCCGGATGGTGCGCCCAGTATATAATACATCATCAACTAAAATGATATGTTTATTTTCCAGGCTAAAGGGAAGCTGCGACGGTTTATTTTGCGGATGAAGCCCGATGCGGTCAAAATCATCACGGTAAAAACTGCTGTTCAGTTCGCCCAGGGGTTCTTTAATGCCGAGTGATTGATGCAGGCGTTTGGCTATCCAGACACCGGCAGAATGAATACCCACCATAACCGGATCATCAATACTGGATTGCTTCATTCTCTTTGCCAGTTGCTGGCTCATTGTTTCCAGTAATTGGTCAATATCATAGTTTTTAACATTTTTAGGCATAGCCTTTTCTAACCATCCAGTTTTCTAAAATAATTGCGGCGGCGATTTTATCCACCTCTTCCTTCTTTACCTTCTTTTTACGACCCGACTGGCGCAGTTGTTTTAAACGCTGCGCGGCTTCGATGGAAGTGAATTGCTCGTTTTCCTGATCCACCGGTAAATTGTAGCGTCCATTAAGCTGGTTGCAAAAGCGCTCAATCCGTTTTGTGAGCGGGCTTTCGCTGCCGTCCAGTTCAGTGGGCATACCGACCACAAGTTGCGTGGGTTGCCATTCCTTGATCAGGTTTGTAATACCTTGCCAATCTGGTTTTTCATCCTGGCTTTGCAAGGTCGTCTCTGGAGAGGCGCTTCCGGTTGTTGTGCTACCCACCGCAATTCCGGTGCGTTTCAAGCCAAAGTCAAATGCAATCACGGTAGACATTAGCGTTACGATAAAACCCAACAATCAGGCATGACCGGCTTCATCACTGATCAGGTTAATATCAAATCCAAGTGTATCAATCGCGCTATTCCAGCGCTTATCAAAAGGTGTATCAAATAATATTTTATTGTCCGTTGGGCAGTTCAACCAGGAGTTTTGCAACATCTCCTGCTCCAGTTGCCCCGCAGTCCAGCTTGCACAACCTAAAGCCAGCAAAAAGTTTTTGGGGCCTTTCCCTTCGGCAATATCAAATAAAATATCCCGCGATGCGGTAACCGCCAGGTTATCGTTAATGGTTAGCGTATTTTCCCAACGTGCGTTGTTTCTGCGTCCTTGGTGTGTCGCATTGGTATCAGCCGAAGCATCCGGTGCTTCATCGGGAGAAATTTCATGTATCACAAAGCCTTGTTCAGGCTGGACAGGGCCGCCTCTTAACGCTAATGCACCTTTGATTAAATCGTTTTCAGAAGAAATGTTTAGCTGGTCAAAGAGTTCATCCAGCGTAATCTGAATCGGGCGATTAATGGTTAATCCAAAACAGCCCTCTTCATTATGCTGGCAGATTAAGGTCACTGATTTTTTAAAGGATGGGTCGCCCAGCGCAGGCATGGCAATCAATAACTGGCTTTGTAGATAGCCTGGCTTTTTATCACTACTTTTTTTGCCTGATTGCTTGTCATCCATACAATTTTAGTAACATCCGTTTATTTTAAAATCTCTATTTAGAATAGAAAATTGCCTTGCCGCCTTTCTTCTGGAAAATAATGGTTCGAGTAATATTCAAACGGTCATATTTTTCACGAATTTCCCTGGGTAATGGCTGATAAGGTGCTGCCAGTTTAACAATTCTTAGTGCGGCCCTATCCAGAATTTTAGACCCTGAAGAGACTGAAATCTGCATTTCTACCACACGTCCGGCGCGATCCAGCGTTGCATTCAGTATCAGTGTACCACTTAAGCTCAATTGTATCGCTTTTTGTGGAAAGTTGATATTACCAATACGTTCCAGCTTTTTAGACCATTTATTGATGTAATCGGCTTCAACCGCGCTTTTGGCACTGATCGAATCCAGGAAATGAATACGCGGGCGCTTTGCATAATGCTCTTCCTGCTTACTCATTTCTGCCATCAACTGTGCAATTTCTTCGGTTTGCTCAGAAATTTCCTTATTGGCAGGATTGGGGTCAACCACTTCTTCCTTTTCAGGCTGGTTCTCTACGTGTTTATTTGTTTTTCCCTTGGTGGTTAATAGCTTTGGCTCTGGCTTGGGAACAATATCCGGCGTACTTTTAACCGACTTTACAACATCATCACCGTTATCATTATTTGGGTTTTGCGAGGCAAACGGGCTGGTTAAGCGCGATTTTTCCTTTTTGGAACCACTGCCTAGCTGATTTGAGTTTGCCAGAAAATCGGCCTTCTTGGGAACCTTCAAGCTCACTTCAAAGGTTTGCGCAAAATCCTTCAACGAAGCATGGTTCATTTTGCCTGGGTCGGGCAAGCCAAAACCCATGGCTATTACGGCAACATGCAGAGTTAAAGACACCGGCACAGAAAGATACAGCGGGCTTTTTTTAATTAATGATGAAAATGTAGACATATGAATACAAGGTTATTATTTTTTGATTAATGCGCGTTACCGCTTACTGTATTTATACACTAAAGCTTCTGAATGCTAACTGAAGCTGAAGGAAATCAAGTCAAAGAAGCCATAAAAACAAACCCCAGACACAAGGTCTGGGGTTCAAATAGGTTACGTGCAATTTTTATGCATCTGACGGCATCCTCCAAGACACGCCAGCGCAACCATTCTCCTCGGGTGGTATTTGGGGAGAAACGTAATTATAGGGTATCTCTATTGATTAGGCAATTGCTGTAGCGTTTCCAGTACTCCATCAACATTGGTTTGATGGAGTACTACTCGGACAGGCTCTCAGGAAAGGGGCATCAATCAAACTTTATCATAGCAACGGAGTTCTTACGTCCTCGCCTAAGCGAGGGCTCCTGCAGGAGTCTCAGCTTAGGTTTGGCAGTCAATGAGGCACAGGGATAATTGGTACTTTTTGCGCAGCCATTGGTTGTAAAGGCGCTGTTAGCGGAACCTGTAAGCGCTTCATCACATCTAAAACTTCCAGGACAATTGCGCCATCCCTGCCATTAAGCGAGTGGCCTTCGGTTACAACTGCGGTGCCTGATTGACCTTGCAAAGCCCAGATATTATTCATATCCTGGCTAAATGGCGGTACGATAAAATCAAACTTGTTCACTTTAGAAATTTTTTCATTACTGCGAATAATGGAAGCGTAGTGAATATCCGGGTGGGGCTGGTGATTCATCCAGTACAAAAAGGTATTTGGCCTTTCTTCTTTTAAATCAGAAAACAAACCACGCGCATCACGCAACTCATCACCTCCGGCAAAATCCGCCATTACGCCCAGTGGTGAATTGCCTGCAATGAGTGCAATATTTGCTGCCGGGGTTCCAAGATGCGGTGCTGCAATGGTGATTAAACCATTCACGGGGATATGCTTTGGATCAAGTGCATACAACCTTGCAACAACACCACCGGCTGAATGACCAACCAGCGTTATGGGTTCGCCACGTTGCGAAAATAAATGCGTTAAATAACGGGATAGCAACTGTTCTTGTGTTTGCAGGTTCGCAGTGGAAGGCAGGTTGACGGTATAAAACGCATCTGCAGTTATTTTGGGATAACGTGGCAACAGCATACCTCGTGGTGTATAACCATAGCTACCACCATCTTTCCAGCCAGCATACATGAGTGGCTTGGTAAAACCCGAGGTTCGCCAGTTCATCGCATTGCCTAAAAAGCCATGAACCAGCACCAAGGTTCTAGCCTGCACACATTGTGGAGAAAAAAGAGTAACGAGCAACACGGCAGAAAACACCTGTGGATAGCATTTTCTTCCTGCTTGTACTAACCCGAATATTTCATGAAGGCGGTTAATAGCTGTAAAATAATTGTGTAATATCATAAGTTTACGAATAAAAATAACGTGTTTAAAAAATCACGGTTTGTACCTGAATGGTTTTCTGATAAATCTGGCTTCGAATCTTG
>CAZPEE010000099.1:0-7968 GCA_964585525.1 uncultured Cocleimonas sp. | reverse complement strand
GTTAAACCATGTTCAGTATTGTATCCGAGCGCAAAGAATGTATAAAAAATGACCTGCTCTCCGGCTTGACGGTTGCGCTGGCGCTGGTGCCCGAAGCGGTAGCATTTGCCTTGCTGGCAGGTATTCCGCCGATCCATGGGCTCTATGCTGCCTTTACCATTGGCTTGATAGCGTCTGTTGTCGGGGGTCGCCCTGGCATGATTTCTGGTGCAACAGGCGCGATTGCGGTGGTGATTGGTACGCTGGTTGCCCAGCACGGCATTGAATACCTGTTTGCAGCAGTGGTTTTGATGGGGTTAATCCAGATTCTGTTTGGTATTTTACGACTTGGTAAATTTATCCGCCTGGTTCCTCACCCGGTATTTTTAGGCTTTGTAAACGGCCTGGCACTGGTGATATTTCTGGCACAATTACAACATTTTAAAATTGACTTGCCAGATGGCGGCCATGAATGGATTAGCGGCAACAAGCTCTACATCATGCTGGCACTGATTGTACTGACCATGTTTATCATTGAATTCCTGCCACGCCTGACCAAGGCTGTGCCATCAACACTGGTAGCCATTATCGTGGGCACACTGGTGGTCATTGGACTGGGGCTGGATACCAAAACCGTGTCTGATTTATCGTCGGTTAAAGGCTCCTTCCCGCCGTTTCACCTACCGGAAATTGACCTCAGTTGGGAAGCCTTCAAAATCGTCTTTCCCTATGCGATTGTGATGGCGCTGGTTGGCTTGATAGAAAGCCTGCTAACGCTAAACCTGGTGGATGAACTCACCGAAACCACCGGACATCCCAACCGCGAATGTATCGGCCAGGGCGTTGCCAACACGGTTACCGGGCTATTCAGCGGCATGGGCGGCTGTGCCATGGTGGGGCAAAGCATTATCAATATCAAATCAGGCGGTCGCCAGCGCCTCTCCGGTATTTCCGCTGCGCTCTTCCTGCTAGTATTTATCATGTTTGCGTCCAAACTGATTGATATTATTCCGATTGCCGTGCTGGTTGGCGTCATGTTTATGGTGGTCATCGGCACCTTTGAATGGGGCAGCCTGCGTATGCTGGGTAAAATCCCGCTGGCGGACTGGTTCATTATCGTTGCCGTCACCCTAATCACCGTGTTTACCGATAATCTCGCACTGGCAGTGGTGACCGGCGTCATCTTGTCTGCGCTGGTATTTGCCTGGGAACATGCCCGCCACATCAATGCCACTATCCGCTACGACAAAATGGGCAACAAGGTTTATGAATTACACGGGCCGCTTTTCTTTGCATCAACCCAGAATTTCCAGGAAATTTTCACCCCCAAGGAAGACACGGATGACGTTGTCGTTGATTTTAAAGACTCCAGGGTTGCTGACCATTCAGCCATCGAAGCGATTGATAAACTGGCAGAACGCTACGAACGTGCTGACAAACGCCTGCACCTGAAACACCTAACCCCGGAATGCCAGCTATTGCTGAAAAAAGCGGGCAAACTGGTGGAAGTCAATGTGGTTGAAGACCCCCATTACCATGTCGCCGATGACAAACTCGGCTAGCCCGGATGTTTTATAAAGGGAATGGATTTTCTGGAAATATTCAGCAAAACAGATTGTGCAAACATCGTTCCAGCCATAGCAGGGCTATGGCTGGAACGATTTTGTGCAAGCTGTGAAGCTGATTTTTTCAGAAAGCCATTCAGGTACAAACTGTAGTTTTTGAAATTCGTTATTTTTACTCTCAACGCTATGATATTATTGGACTTTGACACAAAAATAACCGCCTTCATGAAATATCCGGGCTCTAATCACATACCCCCTGAAAAGCTCCCTGGCTGGGTACGCTGGATTGCCCAGGATGCCGATGGAGCCTGGTGGGCTTTTGAAGTTGAACCATTGCAGTTCCACAAAGGCTGGTACGAAAACGAGATTGGTAGAAGCAAACGGATTTTAACGGACGAGCCTCCTCAGAACTGGCAGCAAACCCTGCAAAAAATATGAACCCAGGTGCGCAACATAACATCGTCCTAACCACCCTTAATTCACGTTACATCCATTGTGCATTTGGGCTTCGTTACCTGTATGCCAACCTTGGTGAGTTACAGTCCCAGTCCATTATCAAAGAATTCACCATTCACGAACGCCCTGTTGATATGGTTGAAAAGCTCCTGCAATCCAAACCTGAAGTTATCGGCTTTAGTGTTTATATCTGGAACGTGACTGAAATCACCGAAACAGTGGCATTGTTAAAACAGGTTGCACCCGGGGTTTTTGTTGTACTTGGCGGGCCGGAAGTGAGCCACCTGCCAGACAAACCTGCTGTGGTTGAGCTTGCTGATTACGTTGTACAAGGTGCTGGCGAAATCAGTTTCAAACAACTCTGTGAGCAACTGCTTGCGGGCAAAAAGCCGCTGAATAAAATCATCAACGGCGATGCGATACCGCTTGAGCAACTACAACTGCCTTATCAATTTTACACAGAAGAAGACATTAAAAACCGCCTGATCTATGTGGAGGCCTCGCGCGGTTGCCCGTTTAAGTGTGAGTTCTGCCTGTCGGCACTGGATAAAACCTCAAAACCATTTGAGCTTGGCAAGTTTCTGCAAGAAATTGACTTGTTACACCAGCGCGGCGCACGGAATTTCAAATTCATCGACCGCACCTTTAACCTCAAGGTTGCGACCAGTGTGGCCATTTTAGAGTTTTTTTTAGCCCGCATGTCAGATGATTTGTACCTGCATTTTGAAGTCATTCCAGACAACCTGCCAGAAAAACTGAAACAAACACTGGCCTGCTTCCCTGATCATTCTTTACAGTTTGAAATTGGTGTGCAAACCTTCGACCCCAGGATACAGGCACTCATCAACCGCAAACAGGATAACAACAAAACCAGACAAAACCTGCGCTGGCTGCGCAAACACACTGGCGCCTATATCCACGCCGACCTGATTTTTGGTCTACCCGGCGACAACTTAAAAAACTTTGCAAAAAGCTTTGACCAGCTGGTGGCACTAAAACCGCAAGAAATACAACTCGGCATACTCAAACGACTGCGCGGCGCACCCATTAACCGCCACAGCAAAACGTACCAGATGCGCTATAGCCCGGCTCCACCCTATACTATCCTCCGTACCCGTGATATTGATTTCACCACCCTGCAAGAAGTAAACCGCTTTGCCCGCTACTGGGACATGATCGCCAACTCAGGACGTTTCAAACATACATTGCCACTGATTCTGGACGATGCAAACCACAGTGCCTTTGCACGTTTCATGACGTTGACCCAGGCTTTTCACAGCCGCGAAGGAAGCACCTGGAAAATCTCATTAGCCAGGTTGTATAAACTGATTTACCAGGCCTTGATTCATGAACTTAAAATAGATGAAAACCGGGTACGGGAAGCGTTGCAAACAGACTTTACCCAATCCAGGCAAAAAGGCTCACTGGACTTACTCTTAAATAGACAGAAAAAACCCAAAACAGGACGAGCCAACAAACGCCAACGAAATCATATCGGTTAGAAACCTGACCCAAACGCCTATAACCAGTGTAACTACACTATATTCACTTGGTAGCCTGTGCAGCATAGTTCGTTTTCACATAAGACAACACAATTTCCTGGAATTCTGCTGCAATATGGTCACCTTTTAAGGTAACCGTTTTTTCACCATCTTCATAAACAGGGGCCACTGGCGTTTCGCCACTACCGGGCAGGCTGATGCCAATGTTTGCCTGTTTTGATTCACCCGGCCCGTTGACCACACAGCCCATCACGGCTACCGACATGTTTTCCACACCCGCATATTGATCTTTCCACACGGGCATTTGTGCGTTCAGGTAATCCTGGATGTCTTGCGCCAGGTGCTGGAAATAATCGCTGGACGTTCTACCACAACCAGGGCAGGCAACCACTTGCGGGGTGAAGGAGCGTAAACCCAATGACTGCAAGATTTGCTGACCGACCTGTACTTCTTTTTCGCGTGGTGCACCGGGCTCCGGTGTCAGTGAAATACGAATGGTGTCGCCAATTCCCTGTTGCAACAATACCGAAAGCGCGGCGGTTGAGGCAACAATCCCCTTGCTACCCATGCCTGCTTCGGTCAACCCCAGATGCAGTGGATAATCACATTTTGATGATAATTCCTGATAGGCACGGATTAAATCCTGCGCGCCGCTGAGTTTGCAGGAAATCACAATTTTATTATGTGCCAGGCCATACTCTTCTGCCTTGGCGGCACTGTCCAGCGCTGATTTTATCAGTGCATTATGTTGTACTTCGGCTAATTCCTGCGGCTTTGCCAGTTTTGAGTTTTGATCCAGCATTTTCGCCAAAAGCTGCTGATCCAGCGAACCCCAGTTAACACCGATGCGCACCGCTTTATCGTAGCTGGCGGCAAATTCAATCATTTGCGCAAATTTCTCATCACCACCTTTGCCCTTGCCCACATTACCGGGATTGATACGGTATTTTGCCAGTGCTTCGGCACAGGCGGGAACAGCGCTCAATAATTTATGGCCATTAAAATGAAAATCACCAATCAGCGGCACATCACAATCCATTTTGTCCAGTCGTTCTCGGATTTCCGGCACCGCTTCGGCAGATTTTTGATCATTGACCGTGATTCGAACCAGCTCGGAACCTGCCCTGGCAAGCTCCGCCACCTGTTTAACCGTGCGCACTACATCCGCGGTATCGGTATTGGTCATGGACTGCACCACAATCGGCGCATCACCACCAATGGTATATTGAGCGACTTTTACGGGAACTGTTTTTTGTCGTGTGACCATAATTAACCTGTTATTTCATTCATCCAGAACTGGAAAGCCTTTTACTTCCTTTATGGTATTCTTATCCAAATCAGATTGTTTTGCCAAATCTGCAATCGTTTTATTTTCAACCGGATGGACAACATCTGCCGCAATTTCAGCCAAAGGATAAAGCACAAACGGAAATTTTAAAATCTCGGCACGGGGTAAATCACTATCCGGTTGCAATACCAGGTCACCAAATAACAAAATATCCACATCCAGTGTGCGTGCAATAAATTTTTCATTATCGCGTTTGCGCGCATGCCGGTCTTCCAGTTTTTTCAGATAATGCTTTAACGCGTTATAGCCAAGGTCAGTCTGCAAACCGGCAGATAAATTAATGAACGGGTCACCATCAAAGCCTAGCGCATCACTTTCATAAGCTTTGGAAAACACGATATCAGGGAACCTGGCACGTAGTTCATCGACGCAGGATTGAATGTTTTTTTCCCGGTCAATATTGCTGCCGATATCAAGGTAAACCTGTGTGCCTTTGGATTTACACATTTTTTTCGCCACGTTCTATGACAACACCAACCTCTGCCGAGTCGGTAACAGCCATAGGCTTGCCTACACTAACCTTTATCCAGGGAATCTGCATTTCCTTTAACAATAATCCGGCAATCTTTTCCGCCAGCGTTTCAACCAGCTCATATTGGCTACTTGCCACTAATTCCTTTACCAGTTTGGCGCTAGCCTTATAATTTAAGGTATCTTTTATATCATCCGAAGCGGCGGGCACACTGTTATCCCAGCCCATTTCAATATTGATATTAATCTGCTGTTTGATACGTTTTTCCCACTCATAGATACCAATGACGGCATCCATGCGTAAATCGCGTATATAAACAATATCCATGGATTCCCTATCGTATTAACAAACATCTAGATTATGTAGAATACAACAGCTGAGCGTTTGATATGTAATAATTAATCATTTTTTTTGCATCTATATGTCTAGTATGATCGTTTAACAAACCAACAAAATAATCAGGCAGATTGAATTTTATAATGAATTTGCTGTCGAATTTCAGAGGATGAATAACGGATTTTACAGATCATCCTGCTAACAGTTATTATTTTGTTTTTTTTATCAATCATCGGAGTACCACATGAGTAACAAGAAAAATCTTGCAAAAGCGACGTTAACTGGCGTTATGGCATTAGGCCTGGCAGCAGCCTCTTCCGCCGCATTGGCTGGCAAACCGGGTATGGAAAAATGTGCCGGTATTGCCAAAGCAGGCCAGAATGACTGTGGAACCAGCCAGCACGCTTGTGCAGGACAATCCAAAGAGGATGGCTTGGCAGAAGAATGGGTTTACGTACCCGAAGGCACTTGTGCAAAAATCGTTGGCGGTAAAGTAAAAGCCAAAAAAGCCGGCAAAAAAATGAAAATGTAATTAAGCGGTTTTCTACCGAATAGATTACAAAAATCTCCGCCCGGGTCGTCCTTGATGGTCCGGGTGTTTTTTTGAAAGGGTTTCCCCCACAAAACACAATGAATTCTGCAAACCAAACAGGTAGTAACACACTGAGTCATTATCCTGAAGCGATTATCCAGGGTTGCGGCATCGGCTTGCGTATGGAACACTTTGACGACATAGCCGCATATACAAAAGCTCAAAATCCGGCGATTCCCTGGCTGGAAATCCTGAGCGACAATTATTTACTTGAAGGTACGCCACAGCGTGATTACCTGTACCAGGTACGCCATGATTACCCGGTAACATTTCATGGTGTGGGGTTATCCATAGGTTCTACCTCACCACTTGACAACGATTATTTAACCCGTTTAAAAAAGCTCAAAGACGACATCCAGCCCGCCTGGATTTCTGACCATTTATGCTGGTCATCCGCGCACGGTGTTGTTACCCATGATTTGATCCCCCTGCCCTACACCGAGGCAGTGATTAAGCATATCGTTGATCGTATCCAGCAAGTTCAGGATTTTCTGTGTCAACAACTGGTGATTGAAAATGTATCCAGTTACCTTGAATTTGAATCCAGCACCATGAGTGAATGGGATTTCATCAATGAAGTCGTGACACGCAGCGACTGCAAGCTGTTACTGGATGTCAACAACATCTACGTCAGCGCACAAAATCATCATTTTGACGCACAAGATTACCTACTCGCAATGCCCGCTGAGCGCGTTGCTGAAATCCATCTGGCAGGGTATGAAGATCGTGGCACACACTTGCTGGATTCCCATTCACGCCCGGTAACTGAACCCGTCTGGGCATTATTCAAAAAAGCCATCCAGCATGTCGGTGATGTGCCGGTACTGATTGAATGGGACAACGACATCCCCAGCCTGGAACGCCTGCTTCAGGAAGCAAACAAGGCGCAAAGCATCAAATCAGCGATATTCAAACCAGAAAAATGCTAACGAAACAATGAGCCTGGAAGACATACAAAATGATTTTATTGCAGCGTTTTTTAATAATACACTGCAAGCGGCTGCCAGCCATGTGAAAGGCAATGACACACTTAGCGCCGAACAACGTATTGGCATCTATCGTGGCAGCGTACACGGCATTTTAACCCAGGCACTGGAACACACATTTCCGGTGAGCAAGATGCTGCTTGGCGAAAAATTCTTCCATGCCATGTGTGATGTTTTCATCGACAAACACCCGCCAGACAGCCCTTTTTTTGCTGACTTTGGCGTACACCTTGCTTCCTTTCTGGATCATTTTGAACCCGCACAAACGGTTCCCTTTGTCGCCGACATGGCACGCTTTGAATGGCTGCGCAAAACATCCTGGAACACCGCGCTTACGCCTGCAAGTGACTTTACAACGCTCATGGAAACCCCAGAAGCGGACTACGCCTCACTGACCTTTAGCCTCAATCCCAGCTTGCAACTATTTCAATCACCTTACCGTATAGACTTACTATGGAGCGCACATCAATATGATAAGCGTGAAGATATTGATGCCGCTTTGGACACTATCACACTGGATGAGCCGGTCAAACTGGCCATATGGAAGCCCAAGGATGAATTGGCTATTTTCGATTTGACAGACAGAGGAACTGCAACAGGCGAAACACTCTGGGACTTTATAAACGCTATCAAAAACAAAGCAAACCTGGAGCAATTAGCCAGTAAGTTTAGTGATAAGTTACCCGCTTACCTTAGCAGTTGCATACAACATGGCTGGTTACAGTCTTTTAC
>CAZPEE010000098.1:3681-8007 GCA_964585525.1 uncultured Cocleimonas sp. | reverse complement strand
TATAATCACCGTTTTTTCTACACGGGCACGTATCTTGGCTAAAACATTCAACGACCTTATTGCAGATGCGTTGGCATCTGGCGTAACAGAAATCTTCCCCTGGGATTTACAGGAAAGACTGGAACAGCAACCGGAAACCCTGCTTCTGGATATTCGCGAACCTGAAGAATTTAATGGTGCGCATATCGAAAACTCATTGCACGTGCCACGTGGCATACTTGAGCAAGCCTGTGAATGGGATTACGCAGAAACCATTCCTGATTTGGTCAATGCACGTCAAAAAGAAGTGATAGTGA
Organism: uncultured Cocleimonas sp.; assembly: GCA_964585525.1. GTDB lineage: Bacteria > Pseudomonadota > Gammaproteobacteria > Thiotrichales > Thiotrichaceae > Cocleimonas. The sequence continues at coordinate 7,711 of CAZPEE010000098.1, read as the reverse complement.
TTTGTCGCTCCGGGAATCGCAGTGTGCTGGCAGCACAAACCATGATATGGCTGGGTTATGAAAATGTCGTTTCGCTAAAAACGGGCGTCAAAGGCTGGAATGATGCTGACCTACCGTTGATTGATAAAAAAGGCGAAGCTGCCGACCCCGATTGGGCGGAAGGCTTTTTTAACCCGCCGGTAAGGGATGATCAGTTATCAGAGAATAACTAATTGGAAACTGTCCACTTCGAAGGACATGACGAACATGAAAGGCTGACCTTGCCTGATGCTGTTAGGCTTAATCTGGTTGTTAAGGATTTTATAAAAACTTGCCATTTTCGCCATTAATTGCATGTAACATCATGCCATCCGGGTCGTCTTCGTCAGTTTTGGGTATCCATTTGGATAAGCAGGCGCGGTTTTTAACACAGGGGTCGGTCAGTGCTTTTAGAAAACTGACAAGATAGGTGGCATCTTCGTCTTTCAGATTGGGCTTGGCTGTTAAATCCAGCCCGGAATCAAGAATTTCCTGGGTGTTTTTTTCCAGGTCTGAAATATTGATTCCATTTTGCTTAAGTTGCAATGGGTTGTAACGACGGGCAGATTGTTCAGGGGATAACATGTGCCGTGTAATGCCTTCCAGTGAGGTGTATGCACCATCATGCCCCCAGGGCCCTGTCACTTCAACATTGAGCAGGCTGGGTGTGCGGAAACGGAACTTGTCTTCTTTTTTTCCGGTTACCAGGTTACAGCCGGTATCGTTTGTTTTGCTTGCTCCGCTGTCTTTACCTGCGCCAATTTGCGGCATAGCGGTATTATATGCTTGTTCATTTGTGAAAAAGTCACCGCTATGGCAGCTGGCACAACCTGCTCCACCTTGATTCTGTGGTGTAAAAAAGAGCAGTGCACCTTTTTTGGCAAAGGAACTCAGTGCATTTTTATCGCCCTCGATATAACGCTTCCAGGGGTTATTGATCAATACCTGTGAGCGCTCAAATTCAGCAATGGCTTCTGAAATATTTTGTTCCGTAATCAGGTCTTCTGCGCTACCGTCAGGATAAGCAAAACCTTTTCTGAATTCATCCAGCCAGTTTCGTTTAAGCCGGTTTGCCAAAGCGCGGCGCATCGTCTGGTTGTGTGATGTTTTCATGTAATCGCTACGCATTTCATGCGAAGAGGTGACTGGGAAGCGCGCTTGAGCCTGCACCAGCGTTTCACCGGAAAGCGGGTCTGCCTGCGGGTAATTCACATCAGGCGTATGGATGTTGTCATCATCCAGGCGTTCAATACGGGCATCGTGGAACAAGGCTTTTTTATAAAAGGCGACGTTAAAGGTCGTGGGCGCGTTACGGGGAACACCAGGCTCGCCTGATTTAAGCTTACGATGCGGCCCTAAAATGCTTGGGTCTAATGCATTCGTACCAATCGAAAGTGATAAATTATCACCACCGCCCAGCATCGGGTGATGACAGGTTGCGCAGGCTGTTGTGCGGTCTCCGCCGAGTGTTTTGGTGTAGAATAATTTCATGCCCAGTTGTGCTTTGGGACTGTTTATGCCGGGTATTTCCCGCTCACTTGAGGGAATACCTGTCAGCTGATGTTGCTTGATAATTTGTTCAAGCTTGGCATCAATGTTTGTGGATTGAGTGTTTGTAGCGACGGCATTTGGTTTTTGAGAGTCCGCATCGGTTTTCCCACAAGCTGATAGCGCAACAACGGTTATGCTTGTGAGTAAAAGGGGAAAGAGCAATCTGGATGCTATTAGTTTCATGGCATTTTCTATCATTGCGTTCTCTATATTAAGTTTATACCGAATGAAGGTCACGGATTCAGGTTACAATTTTACGCTTGAGAGATAAAAATTCAGTGCAAGCAATCCGTATTTTAAAACCCAATAGGATTTTCTTCGGCGACTTTTGTCCATTTATCTGCTGGCAATGCGTTTGCTGCTTTTGACTTTCCATTTCTCTTTCCAGAAACGCAGGAATTTTCGTGCAGCACCCCGGCTACCCTGACGACGCAGGTGCTTATAACTGTACGGTGAGTTATTCGCCATCATTTTTAGCATGTTTCTGGACAGTGTTTTCTTCCCTTTTAGTGCTTTAAGGATAATTTTAATTCCTGCAGAACCTTGTTGGTGTACCAGATACTTTTGGTAATCAGGTAAGTGTTTAAAGCCGGACTTTTGAAGGCGTTCGGCATTGATCTTTTCAAGTTTTTTACTCATTGCCAGGGATTTTTGATAATCAGATCGTGCTGCACGACATTTCAGTGAAGTGCAACCAATATCCTTTAAGGCAATGATGGAGAGTTGGTGGTGGCCACAGGGGGTGCTGGTCCATTTACAACTTCTGGATGTGTTGCTACGGCGATAGAGTCTTTTACCTGCACTGGACTCAAGGGCGTAGACCGTATCCCAGTAGGGGGTTTCCTGAGTCTTTCGCGTGGTGGAGGCTGTTTTATTCTCTGCGACATTCTCTGTGGCATTCTTAGCAACTTTGTCCGGGCTTTTGTTGTTTTTGGGATCTGTTTTCCCGGAATCGGAGACGCTTGATTCAGCTTTTGTTTCTTGTAATCTTAATTTTTTTGGAGTTGGCTTAGAAAGCGCAAGATTGATTTCAGATTCAATTTCAGCCGTAACCTCACTATCATTTAATTGTTTTTCCAGTTCATCAGCAAGTGCCTTGTCAGATAGAAGCGCATCCAGGTCTTTTTGAAAGACCTGGAAATCAAACGGCTTGCCCTGTTTTTCGAGATGGCTTTTTGCCTGTGCCATGTGTGGTAAAACAAAAAGGCTTAGGCCTAGAAATGTCACAATAATTTTTGACGGCAAACGATGTTTTATGTTCATTTTTTGTTATTTGTACAAATTTTGCACAATGGAAGCATGTTATAAAGCCCAAAATAATAAATTGAATCGGGATAATAAGTTGTTCCAGAAATCTGAAAGTTATCGCCTTTGGGGGCTTGCTCTGTTTAATACGACCGTTTATCAGCAAGGAACTCCGGGTGAGTCTCCTGGAAAATCAAAAATACTGATTTTTTTATTTATTTTTAACATGATTTTTGATAAAGCTTTGTTACATATTTGATGTTAAGCCCTTATTTATGTGACAATCAGCCTGTTTATTGTTTATCACCTTTTGCTATTTTTAAATAAGCAAATTGCATATTTTAGATTAGGAGTCATTCATGGGATTATTTATTATTGGTGTTTTAGTCGGTTGGTTGGCCGAATGGGTGTTTTTTACTTTTTTTATCAAAGGAAAGATGGATTCATCTGGTGGGGCTAATACCTCTGCGTTACAGTCAGAGCTGGATGCCAGGAATAGGCAAATCAAAGAATTACAGGCCAAGATTGCAGATTCAGGTGCTGCCAGTTCTTCAACGGTTTCATCTGCATCTACTGCAGAAAAGACAGTCGCAGCCACCGGGGCAGATACTGCGTCTAAGGCTAAAACTAAAACGTCGACACAATCGGCATCCAGGGCAACTACAGCAACTACAGGTACCTCAAAAGCAAAACCATCCACTGCAAAACCCACAGAAAAGAAAGCGGCAGTGAGTAAAAAAGCGAGTACACCTGCCAAGAAATCATCCACTAAGCCAGGGGCTAAAAAAGCGACTCCGGCTCAATCAAAAACGGCTGCAAGTAAACCCACAAAGAAAGCCGCTACCAAAGCTACAACGAAAGCAACAACGAAAAGTAAAAAAACAACGGCAACAAAGGCTAAAACGTCTACAAAGAAAGCAGCTTCCAAAGCGACCAAAGCCACAGCAGCAAAGAAAATTACAGGTGATGATTTCACAAAATTAAGTGGTATCGGCCCTAGCATGGCGGCAACCTTGAATGAACTGGGCATTGATACCTACAAAAAGCTGGCAGATATGGATGACGATATTTTGCGTGATATGCTGGAAGCATCTGGAGCGCGTTTGAATAATAATAAAGAAGCCATGGATAGCTGGAACGAACAGGCTTTATTGGCCGATAAAGGTGATTTTGATGGACTTAAAAAATTGCAGGAAGCGCTAAAGAAATAAGCCAT
>CAZPEE010000098.1:0-3581 GCA_964585525.1 uncultured Cocleimonas sp. | reverse complement strand
GGAAAAATAAAATCATCCGGTAATATAAAAACACGCCCAGCTTCTTTAAAGTTGCTATTCGCATCTTTTTCGACGATGGCAAAGCAGCTGGCTTTATTTGGATTAGCGTCAGTATGGTGTGATAAGTGCCGGGTAATATCGTCATGGTTTAGCTTTGCCAGCCAGTCATGTTTTTCCAGCCTGATCAGTTGCTGATTTTTATTGTATGCTGAAGAATAAATCCAGCGTCCCTGTAAATGATTGTGAGCGATGCCATCGGGAATCGGTAACTTTTTGGACTGTGATGCCGGATAAAACAGCCGGCCCTTTAACAAACAGTGCCGCTGGTCAAGTTTGAAATCTATAAGCTCGGGGTGTTTTTTTGAAAGCTGGGTTTGGTAGAGTTTGAGATGATCCAGTTTCCTGCCTAATTGATCATGGGTGTTGGTGCCAAACCAGTGGTAAGTGTCTTCCAATGGCTCAGTTCCCAGATAAAATTTAACCGCAACCTCAAGGTGGATGATTTTCCCGGAGTTTCTGTGCTGGATAATGAAATCGAGTTCACCCAGCGTTTTTTTGCCTTTCCCGAGATGCTCAAAAAGTTGGATATTTTGTGCAAGTAGCCTGAAATTAGGGCTGATTGATGATAACCAGAACGCTAACAGTGCTTCAAAGTATATACCCAGCCGTTTGCTTTTGATGCGGTTTAAATGTTCAAGCAGGGTGTGTGGGTTCTTATCCAATGCTTGCAGGGCTGGCAGGCACGCATTAAATTCTTGTAAACACTCAGCGTGGGTCCACCAGCTTGTTTGATTAAATTCACCAGAAACCAGCGGTGGGCTGGCGATTGCCCAGGCTAAATCACGAACAGAAGGATGTTTAAAACCATCAAACCATTGTGCAGCGTTACTTTCATTCACTGTTTTTGCCAGCACAGAATCCGGTTGTTGGCGGGCATCTGAATGTCTTTGTAGAGTGTTAGTCCGCCTTGGTTCGCCAGCCTGTCCAGTTCTTCAAAATGGCGAATGGCACTTCGTGGGTTTTGTTGTTTGAGCCAGATGTCAAAACGGGCATTGCTATCACTGGTATATTGTCCGTTGTAATTGAAGGGGCCGTACAATATGAGTAAGCCCTTGACAGGTAAGAGTGCTGCGGCATTTTTGATAAAATCAACGACATTCTCCCATGCCATGATGTGTACCGCGTTGGCAGAAAAGATGGCGTCTGGTTGATTATGTGCATTAAAAACAGGCCAGTTATCTGCACTAACATCAAGCTGTAGTATCGGTTGCGGGGTGTTTTTGAGCCTGGCTTCATCTAGCCATGATTTTATGCCGGGCAGGTTTTCCTTGCGGTCGCTACATTGCCAAATCAGATGTGGCATACGTTCGGCAAAATAGACCGCATGTTGCCCTGTGCCGCTACCAATTTCCAGTACATGCTGTTTGCTTGACAGCAAAGGATGGATGGCATCAAGAATGGGTTCACGGTTTTGTACGCAGGACTCGGAATAGGGCTTTGTTGATGGGTTCATGTACTTTCCTTGTAGGGAGAATGCAGTGCGTTCATATAATGTGAAACGCCTGACTGTTCATGCTCGACAAATTTCTCAATGGAATCCTGAAAAGGCGAATTGTTTAACCAGTGGCTGGATTTGGTGAGCGTGGGGATAAAGCCGCGCGCAATTTTATGTTCGCCCTGTGCACCAGGCTCAAAGGTTTGTAGCTTGTTTTCAATACAATATTCAATACCCTGATAGTAGCATGCCTCAAAATGGAGTTTGTCGATTTCTTCTGAGCAACCCCAGTGTCTACCATAGAGCGTGGTATCGCTGGCATACATGAGTGAACCCGCGATACATTCGCTTGCGCCCTTTTGATTGATAATGTCCGCCATGATTAAAATGGTTTGATCGGGTAGTTTTTTCGCAACTTCGGCAAAAAAAGCCTGATTCATTGTGGCATAGCCGCCTTTTTCCAAAAAAGTCCGCTGATAAAATGAGGCAAAATTTTTCCAGTCCGAAGCGCTGGCTGTGTGACCATCAAGCCTGCGTAAAATAACACCTTGTTGCTCAACCCTGCGGCGTTCCTGACGTATATTTTTACGTTTTTTCTTGTTGAGCTGGCTTAAAAAATCATCAAAATTTTGATAGTCCCGGTTATGCCAATGAAACTGGCAATCGTGGCGTGTTAGCAGGCCTTGCTGCTGTAGCCATTGCTGTTCATTTTCTAAAGGGAACAGGCAATGAAAACTGCTAAAGCCATGTTCTTTTGCCAATTGTTTGATCGTTTGCAGCAGTAGGGAATAAATTTTCTTGTTCTCAGTCGTTGTTAAACCCGCTGCACTTAGCATCCGGCTACCACTGGCAGGTGTGTAGGGGATAGCGGAAACCAGCTTGGGAAAATAGGCCAAATGATTCCGCTGATAGGCATCCGCCCAGGCGTGGTCAAAGACGAATTCACCGTAGGAATTGGATTTTTGGTACAATGGCATCGCACCGATGAGCGTGTTTTCAGTGTCGTAAATACCAATGTGGCAGGGAACCCAGCCAAAGTCTTCGCCGACGCAGTGATGTGTCTCAAGGGCCGATAAAAACTCATGGCGCAAAAATGGGTTATTATCTTTGACCAGGGCATTCCATGCATCAGCAGTAATTTGATTGATTTCAGGGTAAATTTTTATTTTCATTGGTTTTTTATGTTTTGCCACTGTTTGCAACACGTCGTATTATAGCGACAGTTGTTGTAATTCATAATAGAGGCAATAAAAAGGAGTTATTTTGCCGGTCAAGCACTACCAGAATTTTAATTCGGGCATAAAAGTAAAACGACGGCCTATCCGGGCCTTGTTAAAACTCATGCTTAAATTATTGGTTTTTGGTTTAATTGTGTTTTTTTTGGTGTTATTACTGTTTCGCTGGGTTCCTATTCCAACGTCTGCTTTTATTTATCAGCAAAATGCACTGGCAAGACAATCTCCCAAGGTCTACGAGCCTGCGCATTACCAGTGGGTATCCCTGGAGCAAATATCGCCTAATCTGGCAATCGCCGTGATTGCAGCCGAAGACCAGCGTTTTGCCGAACACTGGGGGCTGGATACGATTGAAATACAGCAGGCACTAGCCGATAGCCGCAAGGATGGCAAAACGCCCCGTGGTGCCAGTACCATTACACAACAGGTCGCGAAAAACCTGTTTCTCTGGAATGGCCGCAGTTATTCACGAAAGTTTCTGGAACTGGCTTTGAGTTTTGCACTGGAAGTGGTTTGGTCAAAAGAGCGCATACTGGAAGTTTACCTGAATATTGCACAGTTTGGTGACGCTATTTTTGGTGCAAAAGCAGCGAGTGAACGCCTTTTTGATAAGCCGCCTAGCGAATTATCACTGGAGGAGGCGGCACTGCTTGCTGCTGTTCTACCCAAACCTGCCATTTCTGATGTGAACGACCCTAGCCCACATACTATCAAAAAACAGCAGTGGATATTAAAACAGGTCAAGCAGCTTGATGGCTGGCATTATTTGAAAAAGCTGAAATAACCTGAACCTGGCGTTTATCCTAGAATCCTCAGTTGGGCAGGGTAAAGTGTATGGCTGTGGTGGTGCA